>NZ_JBEZXZ010000019.1:0-77628 GCF_040638275.1 Actinoplanes sp. NPDC026623
GGCCGTCGCCGCGCGCCGCGCGAGCACCAGCCCGCGGGCGGCGGCCGCCGCCGGCAGGGGACCCGCGGCGGCGTAGAGCTGGCAGGCCGTTGCCAGCAGGATCGACGACCGGACGACGGTGCGGCCGGCCGCGCGTACGTCCGTGACCAGCCGGGCCGCGGGGATCTGGAAGACGGCGACCAGGACGGTGTTCAGCACCAGCAGCAGCGCCACGGTGGTGGCGGGTGCCCGGGTGTGCAGGGTTACCCACAGTGGCATTCCGACGGTGAGCAGCCCGAACTGGATGGTGAGGATCCCGTAGAGGGCGGCGATCGCGACGTACCGAAGATCCCGCAAGGGGGACGGGCCGCCGCGCACCGCGGTGGTTGTCTCTCCGGGGCCGGCGGGTGCCGGTAGCGCGCGCAGCGGGATGGCCGAGGCCAGGACCATGGCCGATGCCGTGAGCATCGCGACGACGTAGGCGGCCGGGGTGCCGGCGGCGAGGGCGCCCGTCGCGGCCGCGGCGCCCACGCCGACGCAGACGTTGGTGATCACGCGGAGGCGGGCCCGCACGGCGACGCGGTCCGGGCCGGTGAAGTGCAGCGCGAGCAGCGTCGCCTGGGCGGTGCGCTGCGCGCCCTGCGCGCCGACCGCGGCGCAGGCGATCAGGGTGAAGGCCGCCGCGGAGGAGGCCGAACAGTACGCCGCGAGCGCCGCCCCCTGGGCGATGGTGGACGCCACCAGCACCCGCCGGGCGCCGAGGCGGTCGGCGAGGTGGCCGGCGCCGAACGCGGCCGCCATGCCGCCCGCGCCCGCGACGGTCAGCCCGACGCCGACGGTGGCGGGGGACAGGCCGATGACCGTGGTGAAGAAGAGCGCGCTGACGCCGAACAGCACGCCTTTGGCCAGGGAGGCGGCGGCGATGGACAGGGCCAGGACGCGTTCGACCGCGCCGTTGCCGGTCGGTCGGGTAGCGGTGAGGGTCACCCGTCAGTTCTGTCAGGAATCCGGAGCCGCCCCGATTGATGTAGCGTTCTGCTTCATGGTCGTGCGCTACCAGCTCGCCGGGCAGGACCTGGGCGGGGTGCGGTTCGCGATCTCGCCGCTCAACGAACTGGTGCTGTCGCTGCACGCGTGGCGGGACCCGGGGCGCTATCCGCTGCACCTGCCGTGGATCCGGGAGATGTGGCGGCTGCGCGACCGGCTCGCCGCTGACCTGCTGCTCGAGTTGGTCAACGACGATCTGTGGACGCCCGACTTTCTGACGCCGCGGCCCTGGTCGCCGCTCACGCCGCTGGAGGACGAACTGGCGGTCCTGCGCCGCACCGCGAGCGAGGTCGTCGACCGTGACCTGCGGCTGCTGCACGGCCCCGGGGGACTGCCGGCGGCGCTGCGCGGCGCCGGCGTCCTCGATCGCATCGTGGACGCGCTGACCGGATATTGGGAGCTGTGCTTCGCGCCGCACTGGCCGCGGATGCGGGCGCTGCTGGAGGGCGACGTCACCTACCGCGGCCGGGAGATCGCCCAGAACGGCCTGGCCGACATGTTCGCCGGGCTGGCCGACCGGGTCCGGCTCGTCGGCGACACCGTCGAGATCTTCCCCCGGTCCCACCTGCACTACACCCGCCCGGCGAACGGCTGCCTGACCCTGGTCCCGTCGATGTGGACCACCAGCGCGGCGGCCCCGATCGGGCCCGACGAGCCGCCGATGATCATCTATCGGGCGCGGGGGCTCGGGACCCTGTGGGAGCGGCAGCCGCTGCCCGCGCCGGGCGCGCTGGCCGGGCTGATCGGCGCGCACCGGGCCGGGCTGCTGATCCAGCTCGCGACCCCGGCGTCCTCCACCGAGCTGGCGGTCCGGCTCGGTGTCACGGCGACCGCGGTCAACCAGCACCTGCGGGCGTTACGCGCGGCGGGCCTGCTGGTCAGCGCCCGGCACGGCCGCTCGGTCCTCTACCGCCGCTCCGACCTGGCCGACCGTCTCGTCGGGAACGCCGTGGGCGGCGCCCAGTGAGGCAGGGTGTTCAGGCGCAGCGGCGCCCGGCGTGCTGAAAGGGCCCGGCGTGCTGAAAGGGCCTGGTGGCGGAACAGCCGGCCGCCGAAGCGCAGCCACACGACCCCGCCGTCGTCACGCAGGAAGTTGACCCGGGTGTGCGCGGGCGCGCCGCCGGGCTCGAGGACCAGCGCGTAGTCCTTGCGGTAGAAGGCGAGCCGCCCGCCCTCGACGCCGTCGATCCGGAGGCTGAGCTGCCCGGCGTCGGGCACCAGCTCCAGCACGATGTCGGCGACGGCACCGTCCGGGCCGATCTGCTGGGCGGCGTAGGTGCCCGCGTAGGGCGCGAGCTGCGCCGCGCTCAGCGCGCGCGGCACCGCCCGAAGGTTGTGCACCCGGGCGAAGCGCGACAGCGCCCAGTCGTCGGCGAACAGCTCGGCCAGCAGCGCCGGGCCCGTCTCGGAGTTGGTCAGCACGGTCAGCGCGAAGTCGCGCTCCGGCACCATGAGGAAGCCGGAGTGCTGCCCGGTCCAGTCGCCGCCGTGCTGCACCACCAGCGGCCCCTCGGCGGTCGGCCGCAGCATCCAGGTGACGCCGAAGCCGTCGGTCTCGACGAAGAGGGTTCCGCCCGGCCCGGGCCGCGACTGCATGCGGCGCATCGACGCGCGGGTGAGCAGCCGCCCGCCGTCGCTCAGGTGGAAGTCAGCCCAGCGCAGCTGGTCGCGGGCGCTGGAGATCAGGCCGCCGGCCGGGTTCAGGCTCCGCCAGACGTTGAAGCCCTCGGGGTACGCGACCGGCAGGCCGTTCTCGTCGTACACATGGGACGTGGCCACCGGCACCCCGGGCAGCTCGGCCAGGGTGAACGCGCTGTGCCGAAGGCGCAGCGGGCCGAGCACGAGCGACCGCACCACACGCTCGTAGGTGTCCCCGGTGACCACCTCGATCAGCCGGCCGGCGAGCCCCAGCGCGGCGTTGTTGTAGGCCATCACCCGCCCCGGCGGGGTCAGTTGCGGCAGGCGGGACATCCCGGCCACGTACCGGGCCAGCGCGTCCTCGCCCTCGCCGGTGTCCAGGAAGAAGTCGCCGAGCCAGCCGGCGCTGTGGTTGAGCGCCTCGCGCACGGTCACCCGGCGCGACGCCGCCGGGTCGGCGGTGTGGAAGTCCGGCAGGTAGCTGCGGACCGTGCGGTGCAGGTCGAGCCGTCCGGCCTCGACCAGCCGCATGACGGTGGTGCCGGTGAAGGTCTTGGTGGTCGAGCCGACCCGGAAGACGGTGTCCCCGTCGACGGGCTCGGGGCGATCGACGTCGGTGACGCCGAAGCCGCCGGCATACTCGGCACCCCGGAACCGCAGGCCGTATGCCACGCCCGGAATCCGGTACGCGGCCATGCCGGCCTGGATCTTCTCCTCGAGCTCGCGCACGGGCCGCGGCACGGTGGTCGCGGCCGCCGACCGGCCGCCGACGAGCACCGTCGCGCCGCCGGCCACCGTGGCGCCCAGAAGCGTACGGCGAGACAGCATCGCATCGTTCGGCATCGCTCGACGATATCCGCGTCGGTCAATGGCGGCTCACCGAGCCCGTTGGTAGATCTCCGTCAGGCGGCGCAGGAAGACCTCCGGACGGTACGCCGCGGCGGCGGCCAGGCCCTCGCCGGCCACCTTGGACCGCAGGGCGTCGTCGTCCAGCATGCGCAGCAGCGCCGCGGCGAAGGCGCCCGGCGTCGGCTCGCAGGTGAACCGGCCGCCCTCGGCGCCGCCCGGCCGGTCGGCGAGCTCCGGATCGGCGACCACCGCCGCCAGCCCGGTCGCCTCGGCCTCGGCCAGCACCAGGCTCTGGGTGTCCGTCGTGGAGGCGAACGCGAGCACGTCGGCGGCCCGGTAGAAGCCGGTGACCTCACCGGGTGGCACGGGCGGGCGCACCTCGACGTGCCCGCCCAGGCCGAGCGCGGCGATCCGGCGGCGCAGGCGCGCGCGCCCCTGCCGCACGCCGAGCAGGACCAGCCGGGTGTCCGGCCGGGCCGCGTGCACCCGGGCGAACGCCCGCAGCAGCAGTTCCGGGTTCTTCTCGGCGGTGGCCCGGCCCACCGAGAGGACGACGTTTCCGCCGTTCCGCGCCGGGCCGGGCGCGACCGGGGCGACGGGCGTGGGCAGCACGCAGATCTCGGCGGCCGGCTCGAACGGCGCGAACCCCGACGCCGTCTTGGCCGAGGGCGCGATGGCCACCGCCATCCGCGCGAACATGCCCTTGCCGAGTTCGATCAGCCGCCCGCGGCGCACGGCACCGGGCCGGGTCAGCTCCAGGAACTCGCCGGCCGTCCAGCCCAGCCCCAGTCGCAGGGCACACCAGGCGGCACCGACGGGCACCTCGGCGAACACGTCGGCGTACGCCAGCAGGTCGGTATGCCAGGTCGCGACCAGGGGCACGCCCCAGTCGGCGGCCGCCTGGAAGCCGGTCATCCCGACCGGCCCGGTGCTGTGCGCGTGGACGACATCGGCCGGCCGGGCGGTGAAGGGGAGCCCGACGCGGACCTGGCGAAACGGCACCGGCACCGAGCGGACGCCGCGGCTCAGCAGCGGCCCGGGGTGATAGAAGTCGACCTCGTGCCCGGCCGCGCGCAGCAGCCGCACGGTCAGCTGCGCCGACCGCGCGACGCCGTCCGGCCGCTCGAGGTGGCTGTCGCAGAAGTGTGCGATCCTCACGGCTCGGCGAACGCCCGGAGCGGCGACATCCTTCCCGGGCGGCCGTAGCCTGGGACGGATGAGCGGGGGCAAGCGCTTGCTGTCGGCGTTCGGCGTGCTCGCCGCCGTGCAGATGGCCGTGCTGAGCACACTGGACGGCCTGAGCCGGCCCGGCTACGACGGGACGCGCAACTGGATCAGTCAGCTGTCGCTCGGTGCGGACGGCTGGCGCGGCACGGTCAACCTCGCCACCTGCGGCCTGTGGGTGATCCTCTGCGCCGCCGGGCTGCACCGGCGGGCCGACGCGCGGGCGGTGGGCCTGATCCTGTGGTGCGGGCTCTGTCTGGTGTCGCTCGCCGTCGTCCGGACCGACGCCGGGCTGGGCTTCCCGCCCGGCGTGCCGGAGGAGCACACCGTGCGCGGGCTGATCCACAAACTGATCTCCGTGTCGCTGGGCGTCGCGGGGATCGCGGCGGCGGCCGGAGTCGGGCCGCGGCGGGCCGCGCGGGTGGTCGCGGCCGTCATGACGGTGTCGTTCGTGGCGGCCACCGTGCTGGTTCTGCTCGACGACGGCGGCGTCCTGCCGGGCAATCCGAGCGGTCTGCTCGAACGGGTCGCGCTGTTCGCCGGCCTCGGCTGGATCGGCCTGGCCGGCAGCCTGGCGGGACGAGGCGCCGGCGGTTCCCGTGGCGATCGAGACCTCGATGAGGCCCGACCGGTGGCTTGGTGACTCGAGGAAGACCCCATGCGACGCCTCGTCGCTCGCATGATGCCGGAGGTCGGACACCGCGTTCGCCGATGACGCCGGCCCGGACGGCGAACACGGGCCGCGGCCGCCGTGACGGCGACCGTCACGGCGGGGGAGTGAGGCCGGCCGCGCCGAAGGAGACCGAGAACCGCTTGCACCAGATGGTGACGCTCTCCAGCCGGTCGAGGTCCGTACCCGCCGGGATGGCGTACGCCTGGTCGCCCCGGTTTCCCTTGAGCCGACCCAGCTCGACCCAGGCGCCGTCGTCGAAGACACGCCACCCGCCCACGCCGGCGCGCACCGGCTGATCGGAAAGCCAGACCCGCAGGTCGGGACCGTTGGAGGTGTCGAGTCCGACCAGCTCCAGCACGCGGGAACCATCCGCGTTCCGGACCACTCGGGCCAGACCGCCGGTGTCGTGTTCGTGGCTGATGAACTCGCCCTGCCGTAACACCGCCGGCCCGGACGAGGGCGCGGACACCGACGCCCGGGGCGTCGGTGTTACCGCGAGTGTCTCGTGGACCTCCTGGTCGGTGACCAGTTTCCACGGCTGGAACCAGTGCAGGCCGGCCCCGGCGAGCAGTGCCAGGGCCGCCGCCGCGACCCAGGTCGACGGCCGGCGAAGAAGACGCGTTGTCACCGTTGCAGTACACCGCACCGACGTCGAGGCAAACCCTTACCGGACGGTGACATCTCTCCGGGCGTCAGGCCGAACGGGGAGGCCGGTTCGCGGGCGGCGTGTGGCGGCCCAGGCCCAGAGGGCGAAGCCGGCAGCCATGGCCAACATGGTCTGCACTCCGCGCGGCGAGAAGATGTGGCTGTCGATGAAGGAGTAGCCGGCGCCGAGCAGGACGACGCTGCCGGCGAGCACCCGCGGCCCGTGCCGGACGCCCAACGCCACCGTGCCGGCCAGCACCGCCACGAGCAGGGCGTACACGCCGGTGCGGCCGAGCAGGTCGCCGACGTCGTACAGGGCCAGCACCAGCCGGCGCAGCTCGGCCGGGTCCCCGGGCTGTCGCGCGACGGTGCCCGCGCCGATGCCCGCCACCGCGTCCAGGCCGGTGTAACCGACCGCGTAGACGGCGGCGCCCAGCCAGGCGATGACGGTGGCCGTGCCGGCGACGTCGGCCCGGGGGCGGCCGCGCAGCAACACCACGAAACCCAGGGCCAGCAGCGGAAAGACCGGCAGGAGCACGATGTGCAGGTGGACCCAGCGATCGGCGGTCGCCGCCGACAGGCCACCCGGATGGGCGAGGCCGGCGATCGCCAGAAGAATCGGACCCACCGTGACAAGCAGCCCAGTCCGCACCAAACGCATCCGGCGATGCTACCCGTCCCGGGACGACATTTGACCGGTAGGACTTTCCCTACCTATTGTTTGCGGTATGACGATCACCTACATCGACGTGCTGTCGCTTCCGGTCAGCGACCAGGCACGGGCCCGCGACTTCTACGTCGGCACGCTCGGGTTCGAGCTGATCCGGCAGAACGACATGGGCCCGGCGCAGCAGTGGATCCAGGTCGCGCCGAAGGGTGCACAGACCTCGATCACGTTGGTCAGCTGGTTCGACTCCATGCCGGCCGGTTCGCTGCAGGGGCTGGTCCTGCACACCGACGACCTGGATGCCGAGGTGGCGGCGCTGATCGGCAGGGGCGTCGCGATTCCGGACGGCATTCAGCGCGAGGCCTGGGGCCGGTACGCGGTCTTCGCCGATCCGGACGGCAACCGGCTGGTGCTGCGCGGCCGCCCCGCGCATGCCTGACGTCGACGTCTTCACCGCGCTTGCCAACCCGGCCCGGCGGGAGGTGCTGCGCCTGCTGCGTGACGGTGGGTCGCGTCCGGTGGCCGAGCTGGCGCAGCGCTTCGACATGAGCCGGCCGAGCCTGTCGGAGCATCTGCGCCTGCTCAAGGACGCCGGCCTGGTCACCGAGCGCCGGGCCGGCCGCCAAAGGCTGTATTCGCTGCGGGCCGAGCCGCTGCGCGAGCTCGCCGGATGGCTGGCGCCGTACGAGCGGTTCTGGCAGGACCGGCTGCACGAGCTCGCCGACTTCCTGGAAGCCGACGATGACTGAGCCCACCTCCATCGACGTCGACCAGTACCTGCCGCATCCGCCGGCCAAGGTGTGGCGGGCGCTTACCGATCGGCAGCGGCTGGCGACGTGGCTGATGCCCAACGACTTCACCCCGGTCGTCGGGCACCGCTTCACGTTCCGCACCGCGCCGCGTGCCGGATTCGACGGCGTCGTGCACTGCCGGGTGCTCGACGTGGACCCGGAGCGGTTGATGCGGTGGTCCTGGCGGGGCGGCACGCTCGACAGCGTGGTGACCTGGACGCTGCGGTCCGAGGGGCGCGGCACCCGGCTGTTCCTGCGCCACGAGGGATTCGATCCGGACGATCCACTACAACGTCAGGCCCTGCGGATCATGGGCGGCGGCTGGCGTTCGCACATCATGCGTGCGCTGGAGGCCGACCTGGCCGCGTCCTGACGCGCTGCGGCCCGCCGGCCGGCTCATGCCGGTGCCGCGACCCGGCGGGAGTTGGTGACGGCCATCGTGTGCACCTCGTCCTCGGTGAAGCCCGCGGCGAGCAGCCTGTCGGCGAGCAGCGCGAGTCCGTCCTCGACCGGCGGGTTGAACGGCTGGCCGAGGTCGCTGGAGAGGATCGAGTGCTCCGGCCCGACCGCGCGGATGTGCTCGAAGAGCAGCTGCCACGAGACCTTTCCGGTGTGTGCGGTGGTGAAGCAGCGCTCCAGCAGGGCGCCGCGCGCGGCCAGTTCCCGCTGGGTGCCGACGTCGAGCTGCTGGGAGGTGAATTCGGGGTGGGTGACGATGACGCGCCGCACTCCGGCCGCGGCGGAGGCGTCGACCGTGGCGACGATCTCCGGTCCGCTCAGGTGGCCGGTGGCCAGCACCATGTCGTACTTCGCGATGACCGCCAGCACGGCGCGCAGCTCGGGCACGATCTTGCCGTCGGGGGCCACCACCTCGATGGCGGGCGCCATGATGCCCTGCTCCGCGAGCTCGTCCTGCAGCCGCGCCCACATCGGGACGGCGGCGCCCGGCGGTGGCTGGGCGCGGCCGGCCCGCTCGTTGGCGCTGTCCACTGTGGGCAGCCACACCACTCTTGCGCCCTGCCGGCCGGCGATCTCGACGGCCACCGGGTTGAGGCCGCCGACCGCGCCGTTGAGGGTGAGGGCGCCCAGCACGTCGACACCCGGCACCGCCCCGCGGACCACCTCGGCCCGCTCCGCGGTCGGCACGTAGTGCGACTTGAGGACGAAACCGGCCAGGCCGAGCTCGGCGAAGCGGCGGGCGAGGGTCACGTCGTCGACACGTCGCTCCATGACGTCGGGCGCGACGTGGACGTGGGTGTCATACGCGCCGGCGACCAGATCCCGGGCCAGTGCCGAGGGCGTCGGATGGGCCATGTGGCACCTCGCAGTGATCAATAACGTTGTCGACAATTATCTCGAACATCGACCGCGCTGAGGGGTGCCAGGTTCCGGAACCGTGCGGACGCGGATGCCTCACGGGCTTCCGCCGGGGGCGGTGACCATGGCCGCGACGTGCGCAGACGCCGGCCGGACCGGCGTGTGGGAAGCGCTTCCCGTGCCATCACCAGGCATTGACAGTCGTTAACGAGGCGTTCACAGTGAGCGCCAGAGAGAGCGCTTCCCCGCGCTTGGCCTCCGAACCCGTAACGGCTCCGACACATCCCCGATCCCAAGGAGCAGCTTCATGAATTCCCCCGCGCTCACCGATCCTGTCCCGACACCGCGCAGCCGCACCATCCGCCGTGCCGCCCTCGGCGTGGCGCTCACCGGCGCTCTCGTTGCCGGCGGCATCGTCGCCGCCTCGGGATCCGCCGTGGCCGCCACGACGGTCACCGTCCAGGCCGAGTCGTACGTCGCCCAATCGGGAGCCCAGCTGGAGCCGACCGCCGACACCGGTGGTGGGCAGAACGCCGGTTACCTGGCCAACGGCGACTGGATGCGTTACGACAACGTGGACCTCGGCGCGGCCGGGGCGATCACCCTGGGCGCCCGGCTGGCGTCCGACAGCGGCACCACGGGCAGCGTCCAGTTCCGCACCGGGTCGGCGACCGGGACCGTGCTGGCCAGCATCCCGGTGGTCTCGACCGGCGGCTGGCAGACCTGGGTGACCAGGACCGCGGTCGCCAACACCCACCCCGACGGCTTGCAGACCGTCTTCGTCACCCTGGCAAGCGCGCAGGGGGGCAACTTCGTCAACCTCAACTGGTTCTCCGTCACCTCGGCCGGGACCACCACGCCCACCACGCCGGCCACTGCGACCCCGACCGGGACGTCGGGTGCCGGGTGGCCCACGGTGAACGCGGCGCAACAGGCCGCGGACACGGCGGCGTTCTTCGCGCTGACGCCGCGGCCGATCACCGGGAACGTGGTGCGCGTGCCGGAGTTCAACGCCGGCTGCACGGTCAGCCACCACCTCAACGACGACCCGATCGTCTTCCCCAACATGGCCGGCGCGTCGCACGCGCACACCTTCCTCGGCAACACCAGCACCGACGCCAACTCCACCAACCAGTCCCTGCTCGGGCACTCCGCGACCACCTGCACGCCCGCCGAGGACCTTTCCGCGTACTGGATTCCCTCGCTGTTGCAGAACGGCACCGTGATCGACCCCGCCGGAGTCACCGTCTACTACGGCTCGCGCCTCAAGGACCCGAGCCGGACCCAGCCGTTCCCGCCCGGGTTCCGCATGATCGCCGGCGACGCGAAGCTCCAGGTGCCCAGCAGCGGCAACCAGTTCTGGTGCGCCGGTCCGGGTGGCGAGATCGGTCGCAGTGCCGACGGCAACTGGCCGATCTGCGCGCAGACCGCGAACCTGACCTTCCAGCTGGTCTTCCCGGACTGCTGGGACGGCGTGCACCTGGACAGCCCGAACCACAAGGACCACGTCGGACCCACCGGCCCGGACGGCACCTGTGCGAGCGGAAGGTTCCCGGTGACGATCCCGTCGCTGTCGTTCGTCATCGACTACCCCGTGCACGGCACCAGCGCGGGCTTCGCGCTGGCCTCCGGGATGGCGTCCTCGATGCACGGCGACTTCATGAACGCCTGGCAGCCCGCCGCGCAGGCCGCCCGGGTGCGTAACTGCATCGACCAGTCCGTCAAGTGCAACTCCGCCGGCAACAACTGACCCACTACCGACCGCGGCCCCCGGCGATCGCCGGGGGCCCGCCATCGAATGAGGCTTGGTGCCGTGGATCAGACCCGGCTTCTCCCGCTCAACACGACCGTCGAGGCCCGGGTGCCCTGGCGGGGCACGGCACTGGCGCTCGCCGGGGTCGTCGTCTGCTGGACCGCCGCGGTCGCCGCCGGGACCATGCTGCACCCCGTGGGCCTGGTGCACGACATCGGCCTCTTCGTGCACCTGGTGTCGCTCGTGGTGGGCTTCGGAGCGGTTCTCGTGCTTGAGGTGTACGGGGCGAGTGTCGTGCTGGGGCGGCGGGGCCCGGTCGAGGTGGCCCGGTTCGCCGCCGCCCTGGACCCGATGATCTGGGCCGGGCTGGCGGGGCTGGTGGTCAGTGGCGCGGCATTGTCGCCGAACGTCGGATCGCCGGCGACGTGGCTGAAGCTCTCGGCCGTACTCGTCGTCGCGCTCAACGGGATCAACGCGCATCACCTGTGTGCCAGGCTCACCGCGCTGCCCGCCACCCGTACCCTGCGGGAGCTGCCGACCAGGCTCAAGATCCGCCTCCTCGGCACCGGCGCGATCTCCCAGGCCGCGTGGTGGACCGCTGTCCTCGTGGGCTTCTGGGCCAATCTCCACTGACCGTGGCGCCGGCGGGGCGGGCAGCGGGACGACCGCCATGCTGACAACGTCGCCGAGCGGCGAGGTCCCGTTAGGATTTGGTCATGGCGCTCGTCCGGTACGGCACCGCCACCGGACGCTGGGTGCTGCTCGCCACCGTGCTGGGCTCGAGCCTCGCGTTCATCGACGCCACCGTGGTCAACATCGCGCTCCCGGCGATCGGCCACACCCTCGGCACGGACGGGGCCGGCCTGCAGTGGATCGTGAATGGTTACGGCCTCAGCCTGGCCGCTCTGGTCCTGCTCGGCGGGGCGCTCGGCGACCGTTACGGCCGGCGCCGGATCTTCCAGCTCGGGGTGGGCTGGTTCGCCGCCTCCTCGCTGCTGTGCGGGTTGGCGCCGACGACCGGGCTGCTGATCACGGCCCGGGTGCTGCAGGGCATGGGCGGGGCGCTGCTCACGCCGGGCGCGCTCGCGATCCTCGAGGCGTCGTTCGTCCGGCAGGACCGGTCCCGGGCGATCGGCGCGTGGTCCGGACTGGCGGGGATGGGCGGCGCGCTCGGCCCGCTTCTGGGCGGCTGGCTGGTCCAGGTCGCGAACTGGCGACTGATCTTCCTGATCAACGTCCCGCTGGCGCTGGCGGTCATGGCGGTCACGGCCCGGTACGTGCCGGAGTCGCGGGACGACGCCGGCACGGGCACCGGGATCGACATCGCGGGCGTGATGACCGGGGCGGCCGGGCTGGCCGGGCTCACGTACGGGTTCACCGCCTGGCCGGCGCACGGGCCGGGCAGCCCGCAGGTGCTCGGTTCGCTGGCCGTCGGCGTCGCGGGGCTGGTCTCCTTCGTGCTGGTCGAGCGCCGGGCCGTGCATCCGATGCTGCCGCTGGATGTGTTCGGGTCCCGGGCGTTCAGCGCGGCGAACGTCGTCACGTTCCTGGTGTACGCGGCCAACGGCGGTGTCTTCTTCCTCGTGGTGCTCAACCTGCAGGTGATCGCCGGTTTCCGTCCACTGGTGGCGGGGCTGGCCCTGCTGCCGGTGACGGTGCTGATGCTGCTGCTGTCCGCCCGCTCGGGAATGCTGGCCCAGCGCATCGGGCCGCGGATTCCGATGACGGTCGGGCCGCTGGTGTGCGCGGCGGCGCTGGTGTGGCTGTCGCGGGTCGGCGCGGGCGCGTCGTACCTGCTGGACGTGCTGCCGCCGGTCGTGCTGTTCGGGGCGGGCCTGGCGCTGTTGGTGGCGCCGCTGACCGCGACCGCGCTGGGGGCGCTGGGCGACACCCGCGCCGGGATCGCGAGCGGTGTCAACAATGCGGTCGCCCGGGCGGCCGGTCTGCTCGCGGTCGCGGTGCTGCCGCTCGCGGCGAGGGCCGGCGCCGTCCGGTTGACCGATCCGGCGACCCTGGGGCCGACGTACCGCAGCGCCATGTTGTGGTGTGCGGGCCTGATGGTCGCGGGCGGCGCGGTGGCCGCCGGGTTCGTGCCGCGCCGCCTGCCCGCGCCTGACCGGTCAGCGCCGACTGTCGATCCCGGACCGCCGACCCCGGTGCGGCGCTTCTGCGACCCGGCGGGCCCGCCCCGCCACCCGGGCCGGAGCGCGCCTGACGTGGGATCGCCATCCGCCGCCCGTGACGCGCCGGCCGGGCACCCGGATCGGCGCGGGCACCTGCCTGATTGAAGCCGTTCTCGGCGGCGCCGGAGTCGTCGCCGGGCTGATCGTGGTGGCGGGGCTTGCCGCGCTGCTGCGAACCGTGCACTCGGTCGGCTTCACCCCGAGCGGGCTCACGCTCACCCGGCCGGCCAGCACGGTCGTCGTGCCCTGGGACGCCGTGGACCCGGACACACCGACCGTCCACGAGGAGTCGCCGTCCTCGTCGAGGCTGGTCGTCGCCCGGCCCCGGCTCGTCGAACGCCGGGGCCTCACCGGCGCCTCGAACGCCGTCATCGCCGAAGGCGTGCCCATCGACTTCCTGCTCGGCGCGATTCGCGTCTACGTGAGCGACCCCGGCCGCCGCGCCGCCATCGGCACCCGGGCCGAGCTGGACCGGCTCACCGCCGAGCTGCCGGCGCCCGCACCCGTGCCGCTCGCCGAGCGGCCGGTCCGCGAGCCTGGCGTCACCACGGCCGGTGTGGTCATCCGGGTGCTGCTCGTCGCCGGGGCGATGGTCGCAGAGACCGCGACGGACAACTGGTGGCTGGAGGTGGCCGGGCGGACCGTCTCGGCCGCCCTGCTCATGAGCCTGGCCGGCGCGGTGCACCCGATCACCTGGATCAGGCAGCGGCTCGCCGGCGACTCGCCAGGATCGCCACGACCGGAATGACCGTCAGCACCGTGCTCGGCACGGTCATCGCGCCGAGCGCCGGGCTCAGGAACACGTCCTGGACCTTCGAAGCGGGGCGTGGCTGAGAACCGCACGCCCTGTTGCCGTCACGCCAGGCGGTTGCGCAGGATCGGCACACCGGGCCCTTCGAGCTCAGGCAACGCCACGCCGCGCCCGGTCATCGCCAGCATCAGGGCCTCCGCCGGCCCCGTCACCAGCGAGCCTGCACCCCACGACCAGTCCAGGTCGGCGGCCTCGAACCGCAGCGCCGCCAGCCGTCGCCCGGGCACGAAACCCACCGCCCTGCCGCCCGTCAGAAAGTCCAGCGACACCCGTACCCGATCGGGCCGCAACCCGGACGGCAGGCCGAGCGGCCGCCGCATGTCCTGACCGTGCACCTGCAGGTCGGTGAGCTGGCCCGGATAGCCGACGATCGGCGGCCGGAAGGTGCTCTCCGCGTGGTCGCGCAGGCCCCGCGCCAACTCCGCCGGTGGGCGCTCGGCCACCAGGGCGGCCAGCCGCGCATTGGCCCTGTGGATCCGGAAACCGCTCCGCGCGATCAGCGTCAGCACCGGCATCCGCGGCCTGACGATTCCCGCGAGCAGATGCCCGGCGACCTGCCGGACGGTCCATTCCCCGCACAGGCTCGGCGTCTCCAACTGGGCCGGCGTGAGCGACTCGACCAGGTCGGCGACGCGGCGCCGCTCGTCGGCGATCGCGGGAAGGACGTCCACCGGAGCAGGCTACCGAGCCGTCCGGCGGGGGAGCAGCGAGATGGCGGAAACCCGGCGGAAGGGGCGAGAAGCCGCAAACAGGGCGCGTGTATCACCCGATAGGTGTGGCCCACGGCACCACGGGCCACACCGGTCAACCGGCCCCGGCGCCCAGGGATCAACCTGGCGACCGTAGATCCATCCGCTCGGAAACGCGGGGCAACGGCTGAGCCGAGTGTCCGTGGCCTCACCTAGCACGGGGGAGCAACACCGATGCTCGATGTACAACCGCGCCGCGCGGCGACAACGACGCCGAGCATCCCCTCCTCGCAGTGGCGGCAGGTGCTGCGGGAACTGGTGCTCGTCGCGTTCCTGTTCGGCGCGTACAAGATCGGCCGGCTTGCCGCGGCGGGTTCCCATCGCGAGGCGTTCCACCACGCCCAGCAGGTCTGGGGCCTCGAACGATGGCTGCAGCTGCCGAGCGAGGCCGGCATCCAGCGCTGGCTGGTCGACGTGCCCGCCCTGCCCCACCTGGCCACCATGTACTACGCGTGGGTGCACTTCCCGGCCACCGTGGCCCTGCTCGTCTGGCTCTACCTGCGGGATCGGCAGCTGTACCGGCGGACCCGGACCACCCTGGCGCTGCTGACCGGGGCGGCGCTGGTCGTTCACCTGCTCTACCCGCTGGCGCCCCCGCGCATGATGACCTCGACGGGTATGCACGACCTCAGCGCCCAGTACGGACCGCACATCTACGGCGACCCCGCGACCGACACCTTCGCCAATCAGTACGCGGCCATGCCCTCGCTGCACGTCGGCTGGGCCCTGCTGGTGGCGGGCGCCCTCATCGCGGCCGGCCGTACGCGCACCCGGCTGCTCTGGCTGCTCCACCCGGCCGCGACCCTTGTCGTGGTGATCGCCACCGGTCATCACTTCTGGCTGGACGCGATCGTGGTTTCCGTCCTCCTGCTGACGATCCATCTTCTGCTGCCGCCGGCCCGGCCCGGGGGCCCGGCTACTGTCCCGCCGGCATCCGGCCGGGACATAAACGGCGTGCCACGACAACGTGACGGGTACGCGGCGGATCTGCTCCGGCCGTAACCGGGATATTCGCCTCGGTGGGAGGGCGGCGTCGCGTCACGCGACCGAGACTGACCGCCCCCGGCGTTGCGCCCGGCGCAGCCGGACCTGACTGCGCTGGGCGGTCCACCCCCAGGCTCTCGGCGCGCGGGGCGGCCACGGCCTCCTCGCCTGGCCTCGAGGTGTGCGGCGAGCTCGGACGGCACGATCTCCGGGGCCGGCGCGTACCGGTCGGCGGGTCACCCTCGCCGGGCAGGTACTCGTTCGCGGACCGCCGAAGGTCGTGGGGTTGCGTCGCGGCGGGATGTCAACGTCAGCCGGCCGGGAGCAGGGCGCGCATGGCGTCGTTCTCGGCGGTCTGCTCCCGGATGACGTGCTTGGCCATGCCGTGGATGTAGACGTTGCGGCCGCCGTCGCCGTCCAGCAGGGATCGCGACATGGTGATCGCGCCCCGGTGGTGTTCGATCATCAGGCGCAGGAACAGGTCGGCGGCCCTGCGGTCCCCGGCCCGGTCGAGCTCGCGAAGCTGAGCGTCGGTCAGCATCCCGTGCGCGGCGGCGTCCCCGCCACCGTGCATCCCCGGGCCCGCGGCGTCCACCGGCTGCTCGCCCCAGGCGGTCAGCCACGCGTTCGTCTCGTCGATCTCCCGCTGCTGATCTCGTACGATGAACTCGGCGATGAGCCGGATCCGTTCCGGGACACCGGGCTTGGCGACCAGTACGCGGCTCATCCGGACGGCCTGCGCGTGATGCATGATCATCATGTCCGCGAACTGGACGTCGATTCCGGACGGCGCCGCCACCGATGCCGCCGCGACCAGGCGCCTCTCCGGGGCGTCCGCGCGCAGGACGAGGGCGCCGACGGTCAGCGCGGTCGCGGCCAGCACCAGCGCGGCTCCCATGCGGTGCGGCGGCATGACGGATCCTTTCTCGGCGGTGCCGGCCCGGCCGCGAGACCGGACCGGCACCTGCTCACGGCTGGTTACCGGCGGGACTGCGACGGTGAACTGGTGGGTGACGACGGCGCCGGCCGGGTGGGGGTCGGCGTCGGCTGGGTGGGGGTCTGCGTCGGCTCGCCGCTGGCGGCCGGCACCGACGGCTCAGCGCCGTCGCCCGGCGGCTCCGTCGCCTGGCCGTTGGAGCTCGCGCGGACGGCCGGGGTGAGCGGGTTCATCGGGAAGAAGTCGCGCGGCAGCAGGTCGAAGCCCTGCCAGTGCAGCGGCATCGGGCTCTGGTCCTCGTCGCGCGGCACGTGGTGGAAGCCGACCCGCACCCACATCACCGGGTCGGTGAGCTTCGACTTGTCCTTGGCGAAGTCGAGGATGGTCCGCTTGCCCGCCGGGCACTCCGGGTCCTGCGCGTTGTCGGTGGCCCACTTCTCGCAGAGGTTCTTCTCGGTGAACGTCACATCCGGCTTGGTCTCCGGGTGCCCCTCATAGCGATCGTCGGCCGAGGTGACCAGCTCGTACGAGCGCTTGTGCCCGTCCTCGTTCTTGCTCTTCTGGCTGACCACGCGCCACCAGCGCTGGTTCACCTTGTTGAAGGTGCCCTCCTTGGCGATGACGGTACGGCTGGTCTTGAGCCGCGCCGTGCTGCTGCCCCGACCGTCGAGCTTCGTGTCGTACTGCTCGACCTGCTCGCCGCCCTTGCCCGCGATGTTGAAGTCCACCCGCCAGAACGCGCTGTGGTAGTGCATCGCCGCGAAGTCGCGGGCGCCCTTGCCGATCGGCCAGCCCCGGTCGGCGTTGAGGTACTCGTCCGGTGCGAGGTCGCCGGTCGCGCCGAGACGGGCCGAGATCTGCCCGTCGTCGTGCAGCCGATACTCGGTCACGTACTCGTACCAGCCCACCTTGCTGATGGAGCGCAGCACCAGGTCGTGACCCGCCTTCGACAGGACGGTCGGGTGCTCCCAGTCGCCGTCCTCGCGCGAACGGTAGGCGAGCCCGGACTGCTCCGCGCTGACACAGAGCACCTTGCGCCGCTCCGGCTCCTCGCTGCCGTCGGAGCCGACCCGCGCCGAGCCGCCCTTGCAGTCGTCACCGGCGAGGGTCTGCAGGCTGTAACCGCCGAAACCGTACGTGGTCAGGTCGTTGTATTCGGTCTCGCCGGAGTCGTAGGGCACGTTGAGCTGCGCCAACCGGATCGACTCGAGCACCTGCACCGGCTGCGGGTAGCGCTTCGAGGAGATCGAGATCTTCTCCAGGATCAGGCCGGCCTTGTCGTGCATGCGCCAGCACAGCTGCCAGGTGGTTCCGTTCGGCAGGGTCTCCTTCACCATGTTGGGCGCGGCGCAGGGCGCGGGCGCGGGGGCCGCCGTTGCGGCGGACGGCATCCCGGTCACCATCGTCGTGGCGGTCAGAATCGCAGCAGCCGCGGAGGCTGCCTTTCGGTACATCATGCTGGCGGTCCCCGACTACTTCAGGCGGGCGGCCGTGCGCCCGGACAGGTCGATGATGATGTGATTGACGTCGATGAAGTGGCCGTCCTCGGTCTGTACGACGAGCTGCAGGCACCGGCGCTTCCCACACTGGCGCGCACCGGTGTCGGCCGGATCCGCCGTGTAGACGTGCGCGTCCGCGACCAGGCCCGCCTTGCCCGCGAGCTCCTTGCCCGTGACCGTGCGGTAGGCGTCCTTCAGATCGGCCCCGAGCGGGTCGGCGAGCAGGATGTCGAGCGCGGCCGCGACCTCGCGCTGCGAGGCCGGCGGCTGCATCTTCGCGGCGGAGAACGACCCGGCGAGCTTGCCCGTGCCGAGGTCGACGACCTGCTTGATGAGCTTGTCGCTGCGGTAGTCGTAGAAATAGAGCTCGGCACGGCGGCCCGCGGAATCGGTGTCCACCTCCGCCGAGAGGTACTCGGGCCCGGCTGCGCCCGTGACGTCCTTGGCGCCGGCCTTGAGCTGGGTGGTCACCGCGATCTTGCGGGCCCGCTCCACCTCGGAGCTGGTCAGCGGATCACTGCCCGTTCCGGTGGCGGGCTCCGGGCCGACCCGAGGATCGGACACCCTCGGCTGTTCGGCGGCCGCCCCGGGCGGCGTGTTCGGTGCGGGCGCGGCGTTGGCCTGCCATGAGGCAACACTGAAGGCGGTCACCGCGGTCACCGCCGCGATACCCAGGCCCCAGGCCCATTTTCTGTAACGATCCACTGTCGGCGTTCCTCCCCGTCGTCTGCGATCCGACGGAGATCATGCCGACTGCCGCGTGAGATCGAGGTAAGCGAATGATCCCGGTCCGCCGAGAACAAGACCCTTCCGGCGGGGCGGACCCCCGCTCAGCAGGGAATCGATGACGACGAGTTGAATCCGTCACGTTCGGCGGATTGATGAAGCTCGGCACCGGAATTGTGAACAAGAGTGGCGATGGCCGTCATGGTTATTGTCTCCGCCCGATGGCGTTGCGGCATTCCTCTGGTCGATTCGCCCGATCGGTGGCGCAGGTCACGTGGGCTCCTCGGCTGGTTCGCCGTCGGCACCATCACGTAGCCGAACTGAGTCACGGACCCGCTCGGTCGATCTGGTCGAGATCGGGTCGACGCGGACGCTTGGCCCTGGCCAACGCCTTGGATGCCGCCGCGGGGCCGGACTGGAACGCCGACACCGACTTCGACGTCCGGCTCCAGGACGTTCCGCTGAACAATCGTCGTCCCGACGTGACGGTGTACCGGGCGGAGACCATCGACGTCACTCCGACACGGCCCGAGCATGTGCTTCTGGTGGTCGAGGTGGTCTCACCCGGGTCGGAGACGACCGACCGGATCGTCAAGGCCGATCAGTACGCGCGGGCTGGTATTCAGTTCTACTGGTGGGTCGAGCAGGCGGCCACCGGTGCACCTCTCGTTTACACATACGTTCTCGACCCGGAGGTGCGGTTGGCTGGCTCGGGGGACGCCGGGGAAGTTGATCAACGCCTACCGTCTGACCGGTGCGCGGACGTCGGAGATTGGATCCGCCCGCCCGGCCGGTAGCCCCGAGGACCCCGCCCACAAAAGGCCCATCCTCAGAGATCGGGGCGCGTACTCGATGCGTCCGGCTCGGAGAGTCGCGCACCGGTGGCGGGGGAACGGTCAGGCCCGCCAAGGTCCGTTCCCTTCTCCGCGTTCGTAGCCCGTGCCGGTCGTCACGATGTCGTCACCGTCGCGGACGACGTCGTCGACGGTGTTGATGACGAAGTCGTAGTCCCGTGCCGGCGCATAGGCGTCGAGGATGTCGAAGTACAGGTACTGGCGCATGACCAGCGACATCACCTCCGGGTGGTCGCGATGCAGGGCCGCGGCCGACGGCCACCCGGCCGCCGCCAGCGCGATGGTGGTCGCGTCGTCGTCATCGCCGAATTTTTCGTAGTCCTCGCGCAGTTCGATGACACATTGCTCGAGCTTCGGTCCCAGCCGCTCGGTGAACTCGCGGACCGGGCGGCGCAGCGCGTACCGGAAAGGGGTCCGGTCGGGAACCGGTTGCCCGAAGTTCATGGCGCGGTAGGCGACCCGGTCCCATGGGAGCAGGAAGCCCGCGATCTCGAAATGAATGGTCATCGGGACGCTCGCGGGGATCGTCGGACGGGCCGGCATGTGGAGCCGATGATGCCATCGACTCGGCGCGGACGCGGTCGTAGCGTTGTCCGGTAGCTGAACAAAAGGTTGCGAAGGGTGGACCGAATGGCTGCACCCACCATCGAAGTGCGCACGGAACCGGACGGCACGGTCGTCATCACGCCCTCGGGCGACATCGATGCCGCCGACGCGGTGCAACTCCAGCGCATTCTGGTCCATGCGGTACGCAAGGTCCGGCCGCTCCGGCTCATCCTCGACCTGTCCGCCGTGTCCCGCCTCGACCCGATCAGCGTCGGCACCGTGTCCGCGGCCTGCGAACTCGGCGACGACCACCGGGTCGTCCTGTGTGTCCACAACCCCACCGGCCGGATCTCCGAGCTGCTCGCCAAGGCCGGCGTGCCACGTCAGCGCCTGCATCAGACCGGCGTCGTGGCCTGACCGCCGGTGACCAGGACCACGACGTGGTGGCCGACGTTGACGGCGTTGTCGGCGTAGCGCTCGTAGTAGCGGCCCAGCAGCGCGCCGTCGATCGCCGCCTCGACGCCCATCGGCCAGTCCGGGCTGAGCAGGACGGCGAAGAGGCGCTGGTGCAGGTGGTCCATGGCGTCGTCGTCGCGGTCGAGCTGGGCGGCCAGGACCGCGTCGTGGCCGGACAACGCCGACACGATCTTGCCGGAGAGCTCGTCGGCCACCGTGCTCATCGCCCGGAAGAGCTCGGCCAGCTCGGGAACGACCGCGGGGGTCGGGTGACGGCGCAGCACGGAACGGGCCACGTGGACGGCGAGTCCGCTCATCCGCTTGAGGTCGGCGGCCACCTGTATCGCGGTCACGGCCTTGCGCAGGTCGACGGCGATCCGCTGCTGGCCGGCGACCAGGTCGTAGGCCCGGTCCTCGGTGACGCGGTAGAGCACGTCGATCTCGTCGTCGCGGACGGTCACCTGGCGGGCCATCGTGTGATCGGCGGTGAGCAGGGCGTTGCTGGCCTGCCGCATCGTCTCCCGAACCGCCCTCGCCATCGTGACCAGGGTGCTGCTGACCCGGTCGAGTTCGGCCTGGAAGTCCTCGCGCATGACTCTCTCCCTTGCTTGCCGCCGGCCGGTGGCCGCGACCCGGATCCGAGATCCCTGAGAATTCGGCGAGTCGAATCCTTTCAGACGATATCGGCGGGCTCGCGGAAACCATCGGCGTCTCGCTGACGAATTCAATAACAGGCGCCGATGCGGAACCGAGGAGCCTTGGATCATGTTCCACGGGAAAACGGTCGCTGAACGTCGGATGAAACTCAGGCTCGCCCGCCGGGTCGCGCCTGCCCCGCGGATACTTTTGTGTCATGCGACTCGGTGTGCTGGATGTCGGCTCGAACACCGTGCATCTGCTCGTCGTCGACGCGCACCGCGGCGGCCACCCCAATCCCATGCACTCCGAGAAGACCCAGTTGCGGCTCGCCGAGCACGTCGAGGCGGGGCAATTGACCGCCGCGGGGGCCGACGGACTCGTACGCGCGGTGGCGCGGGCGAAGACCGCCGCGATCAACGCGGGCTGCGAGGAACTGCTCGCCCTCGCCACCTCGGCGGTGCGCGACGCGGGCAACTCGGCCGCCGTCCTGGCCCGGGTTCGGGTCGAGACCGGCGTCGCCCTGCAGGTGCTGTCCGGCGAGGACGAGGCCCGCTACACCTTCCTCGCGGTCCGCCGCTGGTACGGCTGGTCGGCCGGGCGGCTGCTCGTGCTCGACATCGGCGGCGGATCACTCGAGCTCGCGGCCGGCCTCGACGAGGATCCCGAGGTGGCCCTGTCGGTGCCGCTCGGCGCCGGACGGCTCACCCGGCAGCGGCTGACCGGCGACCCGCCCACCCGCGGCGACCTCGACCTGCTCGCGGCGGACCTGGACGCGGCGCTCGCGCCGATCGCGCGCCGGCTGCGGCAGGGCGGATCGTACGACCTCGCCGTGGGCACCTCGAAGACGTTCCGCTCGCTGGCCCGGCTCGCCGGGGCGGCGCCGTCCAGCGCCGGGCTGCGGGCGCCGCGGATGCTCACCGACGTCGGGTTGCATCAGTTGTTCGGATTCATCAGCCGGATGGCCTCGGCCGACCTGGCCGGCCTGGACGGGGTCAGCCCGGGCCGCGCCCATCAGCTCGTCGCCGGCGCGATGGTGGCCGACGCCGCCATGCGGGCGCTGAGGGTGAGCGAGCTGCACATCTGCCCCTGGGCGCTTCGCGAGGGGGCGATTCTGCACCGGCTGGACACCCTCGGCGTACCCGCGCCGTCCCAGCGGCCGTGGCCGCTCAACGACCGGCACCCCGCGGCACGTCCCCGGCCCCGCGCGGCACAGGAGCTGAGCCCGCCGGCGGCCGGCCAACGCTGAGGTAAACCGCGTGCCGCCCGTTCCCGACGTGCGCTAGCATCACGGTCAGTAAGCGTTGATGGGGACGAGTAGCGCTGGACGCAGCCCAGAGCGACCCGGGGGTGGTGGGAGCCCGGGGGCGTGCACGGCGTGAAGATCACCCCGGAGCTACCGGAAGAAAGGCCCCGGCGGGCCGATTAGAACCGGCGCAACACAGTGAGTGGACCGTGGCTGGTGCGCGGTCAAGGAGGGTGGTACCGCGGGGCCACGGCCTCGTCCCTCCGTTGGTGAGTCCGCCCGACGGAGGAAGGTCCGATGTACAAACCCGTGCCGGCCCAGGTCGACCTGCCCGCGCTCGATCACGAGGTGCTGCACTTCTGGCACGCCGGCAGCGTGTTCGCCCGCAGCCTCGATCAGAGCGCGGGCCGGCCAGAGTGGATCTTCTACGACGGCCCGCCGACGGCGAACGGCATGCCGGGCACCCACCACATCGAGGCGCGGGTGTTCAAGGACCTGTTCCCGCGGTACCAGACCATGAAGGGCTTCCACGTACCCCGCAAGGCCGGCTGGGACTGCCACGGCCTGCCGGTGGAGCTGGCCGTCGAGAAGGAACTCGGGCTGGCCGGCAAACAGGACATCGAGGCGTACGGGATCGCCGAGTTCAACGCGGCGTGCCGCGAGTCGGTGACCCGGCACACCGATGCGTTCGCCGGGTTGACCGAGCGCATGGGCTTCTGGATCGACATGGACGACGCCTACCGGACGATGGACCCGGAGTACGTGGAGTCGGTCTGGTGGTCGCTCAAGCGGATCTTCGACAAGGGGCTGCTGGTCGAGGACTTCCGGGTGGCGCCCTGGTGCCCCCGGGACCAGACCGCGCTGTCCTCGCACGAGCTCGACCAGGGCTACGAGAACGACGTCGACACCTCGGTCTACGTCCGGTTCCCGCTCACCTCCGGTCCGCTGGGCGGGCAGGCGTCGCTGGTGGTCTGGACGACGACACCGTGGACGCTGGTCTCGAACACGGCGGTCGCGGTGCACCCTGACGTCACGTACGTGGTGGCCACCGACGGTGATGAACGGGTCGTGGTCGCCGACGCGCTGGTCGCCGACGCGCTCGGCGAGGGCTGGACGCGTACCGGGCAGGCCTTCACCGGCGCCGAGATGGAGCGCTGGGCCTACCAGCCGCCGTTCGGCCTGGTCGACGTGCCGGACGCGCACTTCGTCATCCTCGCCGGCTACGTCACCGTCAGCAGCGGCACCGGCCTCGTGCACCAGGCGCCCGCGTTCGGCGCGGACGACCTCGCCAGCTGCCGCGCCTACGGGCTGACGATGGTCAACCCGGTGCGCCCGGACGGCACGTTCGAGCCGGCCGTGCCGCTGGTCGGCGGGATGTTCTTCAAGGCCGCCGACGCCCCGCTCGTCGCGGACCTCCGCGAGCGCGGCCTGCTGCTGCGTGAGCTGAGCTACGAGCACAGCTACCCGCACTGCTGGCGCTGCCACACCCCGCTGATCTACTACGCGCAGCCGTCCTGGTACATCCGCACCACCGAGGTCCGCGACGACATGCTGCGGGAGAACGAGCGGACCGGCTGGCACCCCGCGACGATCAAGCACGGCCGTTACGGCGACTGGCTGACCAACAACGTCGACTGGGCGCTGTCCCGGGCCCGCTACTGGGGCACGCCGCTGCCGATCTGGCGCTGCCCCGAGGACCACCTGACCGTGGTGGGTTCCCTCGCGGAGCTGAGCGAGCTCGCCGGCCGGGACCTGAGCACCCTCGATCCGCACCGGCCGTACATCGACGAGGTCACGCTCGGCTGCCGCTGCGGGGCGACCGCGACGCGGGTGCCCGAGGTCATCGACGGCTGGTACGACTCCGGCGCGATGCCGTTCGCCCAGTTCGGCTACCCGCACCGGAACAAGGAGCTGTTCGAGCGCAGCTACCCGGCCCAGTTCATCTGCGAGGCGATCGACCAGACCCGCGGGTGGTTCTACACCCTGATGGCGGTCGGCACGCTTGTCTTCGGCAGGTCGGCGTACGAGAACGTCGTCTGCCTGGGGCACATCCTGGCCGAGGACGGCCGCAAGATGTCCAAGCACCTGGGCAACATCCTCGAGCCGATCCCCCTGATGGAGCGGCACGGGGCCGACGCGGTCCGCTGGTACATGGCGGCCTCGGGTTCGCCGTGGGCGGCCCGCCGGGTCGGGCACCAGACCCTCCAGGAGGTGGTCCGCAAGACGCTGATGACCTACTGGAACACGGTGGCGTTCCAGGCCCTGTACGGCCGCGCGGCCGGGTGGCGGCCGTCGGAGTCAGACCCCGCCCCGGCCGACCGTCCGGTGCTCGACCGGTGGGTGCTCTCCGAGCTCAACGTGCTGGTCGGCCGGGTCGACGAGGCGATGGCCGGGTACGACACCCAGGAGGCCGGCCGCCTGCTCGCGGCGTACGTCGACGACCTGTCGAACTGGTACGTGCGCCGCGGCCGGCGCCGGTTCTGGCGTGGCGACCCGGCCGCGCTCGCCACCCTGCACGAGGCGCTGCGTACCGTGACCCTGCTGCTCGCGCCGATCACCCCGTTCATCACCGAGCGGGTCTGGCAGGACCTGGTCACCATGGTCGAGCCGACCGCCGCGCAGTCGGTGCACCTGGCCGCGTACCCGCAGGTGCGTGCCGATCTGGTGGACGAGGGCCTGGCGCAGCAGATGGCGCTGGTGCGAAGGCTGGTCGAGCTGGGCCGCACGGCCCGTGCCGAGTCGGGCGTGAAGACCCGCCAGCCGCTGGCCCGCTCGCTGGCGTCGGCGCAGGGCTTCGAGTCGCTGGACCCGGAACTGGTCGCCGAGATCGCCGCCGAGCTCAACGTGGTGGCCGTGCTGCCGGTCTCGTCGTCGGGGGACTCGCTCGTGGACACCAGCGCCAAGGCGAACTTCCGCCCGCTCGGCAAGCGCTTCGGCAAGGGCGTCCAGGACGTCGCCAAGGTGGTCGCGGCCGCCGACGCCGCCGCGCTCAAGCGGGATCTCGCCGCCGGCACCGCCACCGTGCTGGTCAACGGCGAGCCGGTCGAGCTGACGGCGGACGAGGTGTTCATCACCGAGACCCCGCGGGAGGGCTGGGCGGTGGCCGCGGAGGCCGGCGCGACGATCGCGCTGGACCTCACGCTCACCCCGGAGCTGCGCCGGGCCGGCCTGGCGCGCGACGTCATCCGGCTGATCCAGGAGGCCCGCAAGTCCTCCGGCCTGGACATCTCCGACCGGATCGAGGTGCGCTACGACGCCGCCGGCGAGCAGACGGCGGCCGCCCTGGCCGAGCACCGCGCGCTGGTCGCCGACGAGGTGCTGGCCACCGCGTTCGGTCCGGGCGAGCCGGACTGGGACACCAAGCCGCACGGCGACGACGACCTCGGCGTGACCTTCTGGCTGCGCCCGGTCTGACCGCGCGGGACGGCCGTCGCCGTGGTCACGCGGGCCGGGCATTGCCCGGTAGCGCGGCTCCGGCGACGAGCCCGGCGGCGGCGGCCGCCGCCACCGCGTCGGCGAGCATCTGGCGCTCGGGGCGGCCGAGCCGGCGGGCCAGGGCCGCGACGTCGTCGAACTCCGGCATCACCTGGGTGATCAGCCCGTGGTCGTGGCCCACCTTCACCGCGACGGTGGCGCCGGCCACGCCGACGTCCACGAAGGCACGCGACAGCGGGTACTTGCGCAGGGCGCCCTCGCGGACGCCGAGCGTGCTGGTGTCGCGGAAGACGCGGTCCCGCAGCGCCTCGGCCCGGCCGGGATGGCACAGCACGCCGAGGGTGTAGGCCGGGCGCCCCTTCTTCATGACGATCGGTGTCAGCCAGGCGTCGGCGGCACCGCTCTCCAGCAGGCCGGCGAGGACGCCCGGCCACAGCCGGGGGTCGAGGTCGTCGATGTTGGCCTCGAGAAGCACGGCCGGCTCGGAAGGACGGTCCCGGGCCGAGGCCCGCGTACCGACGACGACACGCACCACGTTGGCCCGTCCCGGGGTGTCGCGGCCGCCGGCGCCGACCCCGATCGCCTCGACCAGCAGGGGCGGCAGGTCCCCGCAGGACGCGGCGAGCGCGCGAATCGCCGCCATGCCCGTCGGCGTGGCGAGCTCGCCGTCCCCGCCGGAGCGGATCCGCCAGCCCCGGGCCAGCTCCGCCACCGCGGGCACCGGAACCGGCAGGTCGCCGTGCGCGGTCCGGATCCGGCCGGAGCCGACAGCGACCTCGCCGGCGCTGAGGGTGGCGACCCCGAGGTCCTCCAGGGCGGCGCAGACGCCCACGACGTCGGCGAGGGAGTCCAGGGCGCCCACCTCGTGGAAGTGCACGTCCGCTGCGGGGAGGCCGTGCACCCGCGCCTCGGCGCCGGCGAGCCGGGCGAAGACCGCGCCGGCCCGCTCGCGGACCCGCTCCGGCAGTTCCGCTCCGGCGAGCAGGTCGCGGATGGTGGACCAGGTACGCCGCGGCGAGTCGGCGATCAGCGGCTCCACGGTCAGGTGCACGGCGCGCAGGCCGGCCCGGGTCACCACGGTCGAGGAGATCCCGACGGCACCCGGAACGACCGCGTCCACCGCTCGCCGTATCGCCCGCAGGTCCGCGCCCGCGTCGACGAGGGCGCCGAGGAGCATGTCGCCGGCGACGCCCGCGGACGCGTCGATCCAGGCGTGCCGGTGGTCCGTCACGCCTGCTCACCGGGCGCGGCGATCTGCGCGGCCAGGTGCCCGGCGCCGTACCCGTTGTCGATGTTCACGACGGCGACCCCCGGCGCGCAGGAGTTCAACATGGCCAGCAGCGGCGCCAGCCCGCCGAAGGCGGCGCCGTACCCCACCGAGGTCGGCACCGCGACCACCGGCGCGGCGACGAGACCGGCGACCACGCTCGGCAGGGCGCCGTCCATCCCCGCGGCGACCACGACGACGCGCGCGCTGCGCAGCAGGTCGAGCCGGGCCAGCACCCGGTGCAGGCCGGCCACCCCGACATCGACGACGAGTTCGGTACGCCTGCCCAGGTAGCTCGCGGTCTGCAACGCCTCGCGGGCGACCCGCAGGTCGGAGGTGCCGGCCGCGACCACGACCACCAGCCCACCGGCCGGCTCGGGCGGCAGCGGCGGCCAGGCCAGCAGCGCCGCGTCGGCGTCGTGGCAGGCGTCCGGCAGCTCTCCCAGGATCGCCGCGGCGTGCGCGGCGGTGGCCCGGGTGAACAGCGTGACGACCTCCGGCCGGGCACCGACCGCGGCGGCGATGGCGGCCACCTGCCCGGGTGTCTTGCCCGCGCAGTAGACCGCCTCGGGGTAGCCCCGCCGCGCGGTCCGGCCGAGGTCGAGGTCGGCGAACGCGGCCACGTCGTCAGGCATGGGAGATCTGGACGAACGGAAGGGTGAACGCGCCCGACTGCACGCCGGCCAGGTCGACGGCGGCGAACCGGAAGCCCGCCGCCACGACGGCGTCGAGGATCGCCCCGCGCAGCGGGTCGGCGACGGCGCGCGGCAGGTCCCCGGGCGGCAGCTCGATGCGGGCGATGTCGCCGTGGTGGCGCACCCGGAGGTCGGCGAAGCCCAGCCGGCGCAGGGCCGCCTCCGCCAGCTCGACCTGCCGCAGCTTCTCCGGGGTGACGTCGGCGAAGTGCGGGATGCGCGAGGCCAGGCACGGCGCGGCCGGCTTGTCGGCGCACGGCAGCTCGAGCTCGCGCGCGATGCGGCGTACCGCGGCCTTGTCGATCCCGGCGTCGGCGAGCGGCCGCAGGACCCGGTGGCCGGCGGCGGCGCGCGAACCCGGCCGGTCCGGCCGGCGGGCATCGTCGGCGTTCTCCCCGTACGCGACCGCGTCCAGCCGGTGCGCGTCGACGACTTCGTCGGTGATCCGGGTGAACAACTCGTCCTTGCAGTGGAAGCACCGGTCCGGCCCGTTGGCCCGGTACGCCGCGCGGTCGCCCTCGTGCGTGGACACCTCCACGACCTCGACGCCGATGTGCCGGGCGACCCGGTGCGCGGCGGCCCGCTCGTCGGCGGCGAGGCTCGGTGAGACGCCGAGGATCGCGACGACCCGGCCGGCGCCGATGGCCTGTGCCGCCAGCGCCAGCAGCACCGAGGAGTCGACCCCGCCGGAGAAGGCGACGCCGAGCCGCCCGATGCCGGCGAGCCGATCCGTCACGCCTGCCGTGTCTGTCATGGCGTCCCTTCCGTAGCAGGGCGATCAGCCGGCGGCCGGTATCCGGTTGCGGGTTATGGCTTCCGGGCCACCGCGCCGTAGGCGTCCAGCCACTCGGCTTCGCCGTCCGGGCGCCACTGCGTGATCTGCACCAGGCCCGGCTCCTCCATCTCCAGGCCGTCGAACAGGCTGCCGATCTCGTCCGGGCTGCGCAGGATGTACGGCACGCCGGCGGCCCGGTCGGCGGCGACGTTGTCCTTGCCGCCCATCCAGTAGTTCCAGATGCGCGCCGCGTGCGGCACATCGGGCTGAAGGTGGGCCGAGGTCTCGTCCTCCGTGAGCGCCATGCGCACGTTCTACGGGAACCGCGCCGCATGCGCAAGTGCGCCCGCTCCGCGCTACCGCGGCATCGTGCACCGGCACTCCACGACGTACTTCCCGGCGGGGCTGCGGCCGGCCGCCAGGACCTCCAGGCCCGCCTCGCCGGCCAGTCCGGTGAAGTCCGCGAGGCTGCGCTCCCGGCCGCCGGCCAGCACCATCATCATCAGGTCGCCCGCGCCGTCCGGCTGGCCCGGCGACACCCCGCCGATGACCACGACCCGGCCGGACGGTCCGGCGGCGTCGGCGCAGCGGCGCAGGATCTCCCGCGCCGCCGGGTCCGGCCAGTCGGAGATGACGGACTTCAGCAGGTACAGCTCGGCGCCGGCGGGCAGCGGGTCGAAGAAGCTCTGGCCGAAGGTGGTCACCCGGTCGGTCACGCCGGCCTCGGCGAAGCTGTCCGCCGACCGTGCCACCGTCCGGGGCAGGTCGACCAGGATGCCGCGCAGTTCCGGCCGCGCCCTGAGGATCGCCGCGAGCAGGGTGCCGGTGCCGCCGCCGACGTCGGCCACGCAGGTCACCCCGGTCCAGTCGTCGCTGACCAGGATGTCGGGCCTGGGTGCACCGTGGCCCTCGGGTCCCAT
The DNA here is from genome assembly GCF_040638275.1 of Actinoplanes sp. NPDC026623. Classification (NCBI taxonomy): domain Bacteria; kingdom Bacillati; phylum Actinomycetota; class Actinomycetes; order Micromonosporales; family Micromonosporaceae; genus Actinoplanes; species Actinoplanes sp. NPDC026623. The sequence goes on from NZ_JBEZXZ010000019.1 coordinate 29,303, forward strand.
CAGCGCGTCGAAGCCGGCCGCTATGTCCGGGTGGGCGTTCAGGTCCTCCCAGAACGGCCGGCCGAACACCTCGGCGTAGCCGGGCTCCCCGGTCCGCACCGAGGTGAGCAGCCCGGACCACAGTCCGGCCAGCCGGCCGCCGATGCCGTCGAGGTCCAGCCCGGCGCGAAGCTCCGGTGCCATCAGCCCCCGCGCGGCCTCGTTGAGGGCGAACTCGCCGGGCGACGGCTCCTCGAACACCCCGCGGCCGACGAGGTGCCGCAGCACCCTGGTCAGCGCGTCGGTGTTGACCCCGGCCACGGCCGCGATCTGCTCGACGCCGGCCCGGCCTGCCGCGATCTGCTCGGCCACCCGTACGGTCACCGCCACGCGCACGCACCAGGGCGTGGCGAGGTCGGCCATCGCTTCAAGATCCACATTTTCGGGCACGAACTCACCTCCGCTGGCAATCTCTCACATCGGCGGGCAGCGAATAGCCTCACAGTTCCCGATCGGGAGGTGTGTCCATGCAGGCGGACGTTACCCAGGGTGAGCCGCGCCCCGGAATCGTGAACCTCGATCCCGGCTACCTCGATCCGGAGCTGCTGCCGGTCGAGCTGCTGGGCCGCTGGACCCGGCGTGCGCTGCGGCGCTGGGGGACGCAGACCCTCGGGTACGGCGCCGACGCGGGGCCGCTGCCGCTGCGTGCGGCGCTGGCGGGGCGGCTCGCGGGCTGCACACCGGCGAACGTGGTCACCACCGCCGGCACCTCCGCCGCGCTGGACCAGCTCGCCCTCCTGCTCGCGGCGCAGGGCCGCACGCTGCTGACCGAGGCCTCCACGTACGACCTGGGCCGGCGGATCTTCGAGGCCCGCGGCGTGCCGGTGCGGCCGGTTCCCGGGCCGGTGGACGACGTGGACGTCGACGCGTTCGCCCGGGCCGCCCGCTCGGCCGCCCGCGCCTCGGGGCGCGCGCCGGCGATGTACCTCATCCCGACGTTCCACAATCCGACCGGCCGGGTGCTGCCGGCCGAGCGGCGGCGTGCGCTGGTCGAGCTCGCGGAGCGGGAGGGGATGTTCGTCATCGAGGACCAGGCGTACACCGACCTGAGCTTCGGGGCGCCACCACCGCCACCCCTGTGGACGTACGCGGAGGATCGCGATCGCGTCGTGGCCCTGTACTCGTTCGCCAAGTGCCTGGCGCCCGGCCTGCGGGCCGGCTGGCTGGTGACGGGGGAGCGGCTCGCCGCGGAGCTGGCCGCCGACCCGGTCCGGCACAGCGGCGGCGGGCCGACCCACTTCACCGTCATGGCGGTGGCGGCCGGCTGCGCCGACGGCGACCTGGACCGGCGCATCGTCACCCTCCGGCAGCAGCTGCGCGCCCGCCGCGACGCGCTGCTCGGCGCGCTCGACGGCGCCCTGCCCCCGGAGTTCGAGGTGATCACGCCGCACGGCGGGTTCTTCGCGTGGGTGCGGCTGCCGCCGGCGTCCGACAGCGCGGCGTTGCGACTGAGGGCGGAGCAGTGCGGCGTGTCCTACGCCGACGGGCGGCGGTTCGGTGCCGAGCCCGGCGCCCGGCTGTGTTTCGCCGCGGCCGGACCGGACCGGCTCCGGGAGGGCGCCGCCCGCCTGATCGAGGCCTGGCGGCGCGGCTAGCGCATCCAGTGCTGCCCGGTCGTCCAGCCGAGCAGGCGGCGCCCGCCGGCCGGTGTGCGGTCGTCGGTGAACCGGCCGCCCGCGGCGACGTAGCCCAGCCCGACCAGGGCCGGCCCGATCCTGGCCCGCACGGCGGCCGGCGCGGCGGCGAGGTCGGCATGGAACCCGTCGATCAGCGGCCTCGGGTCACCCGCGTCCGGGAGCGACAGGAAGAAGACCAGGTGCCGCCACGCGTACGCGATGTCCTTGATCGTCGGTAGCGGCCGCGGGTTGCCGTCGATGCGGCCGGCGAGCCGCAGCGCGGCGGCGAAGGCGCGCCGAGCCGGCTCGGCCCAGCCGGCGGCCGGCGTGACGCCGACGGAATGGACCAGGGTGGCCAGGTTGTGGGTGGTCAGGATCTGGGCCTGCTCGATCACCGTGCCGTTGGCCGCGACCGGCGAGTGCCCGCGCGGCTGGTCCGCCCGGGCCCGGCACAGCGCGTCGAACGCGGCGCCGCTCGAACCGCCGGGCGGCGGCAGCGCCGGGTAATCGATGTCGTAGTAACGGGCGTACAGCGTGCCGGTGAGCAGCTCGCCGGCCAGGTGGGCGGCGCGCGCGAACTTGGGCGAGAACCGGCCCATGAAGATGTCGGCGGCCAGCTCCTCCACCCAGGGCAGGCCGGCGTCGGCTTCCCGGGACAGCGCCGCGAGCTCCCGCACGAGCGGGTTGGGCAGCAGCGTGGCGGGGAACCCGTCCAGGGCCAGCTCGCCGAGCCGCCGCAGGGTGGCGTGCGCCTCGGTGCGGGTGTCGTCGCCGCTCTGCCGGTACGGGCGCAGCGCCCGGACCCACGGCAGCTCGGTCCACCGCACCTGGTGCTCCAGGTCGAGCAGCAGCAGCGAGCGCCGGCGGCTGAAGGCGCGGTAGGTCGCCGCCATCAGCGCCCGCAGGGCGGGATCCGGGTACGCGGCGGCGCCGGCCTCGGCGGTGAGCTGCGGTACCAGCTCGGCCAGCACCTCGGCCGACGGCAGCAGGCCGGCGTCGAGCAGCTCGTCCACCCGCCCGGCCGTCGCGCGCCGGACGACCCGCCGGATCGGCTCCGGGATCGGCGTGCCGGCCGGAACCAGGCCCGCCTCGTCCACGCCGACCGGGACGCACACCGCGTCGACGTCACGGATGCCCGCCTCCGGGTCGAGCCTCGCGATCCGGGCCACCACCACCCGGGTCAGCAGGTGATGGGCGGGTACCTCGGCCTCCCGCTCCTGCACCAGCCGCAGCGCGGCGTGCTCGGCGGATCCGGGCCGTCCGCGCCGCGCCAGCATCGAGTCGGCCACGTGGCGCAGCATCCCCCGCGTGCGGGGCGGCAGGTCGCGGCCGTCGACCACCTCCCGGGCGGCCGCGCGCAGGATGGCCAGATTCTCCTTCGGGCGGCGATGCTTGCCGCAGCGGGTGTGCACGGCGGCGAGCGCCTCGTACCGGCCGAGCAGCGCCCCGGCCCGAGCGTGCCAGCCGGGCGGGAACACGGCCGCCACCGCGCCGCCGTCGTCGCGGGTCTCCAGCCACAGGCTCAGCAGCTCGTCGGCGAACGGGTTCCACACCGTCAGCGCCTCGCGCTTCGCCTCCACCCGGGCGTTCTCCCGCCGGCCGGCCAGCGCGGCGCCGACCTCACCGGCGCTGGTCCGCCACACCACCGACGGATCCTGCGCGCCGGCCGGATCCGGCGCCGGGGTGAAGCACAGCTCCGGGGCGTACGGTCCGATCTCCTGCAGCAGGCCGTGCGCCCGGGCCCGGTCACCGGCCCGCAGCAGCCACGCCACGGCGAGCAGGGCCGCCTGCTCCGGGAATTCCAGCCGGTAGCCGCCGCCGTCCAGCAGGGCGCACAGCTCCGCCTGCCCGGCATCGGTCAGACAGTGCGCGAAGACCGCCTCCCGCTTGCCGGCCACGGCCGCCTCGTGTGCGCGCAGCGGCCCACCCGCCGCGGCCGTGCCGGTGGCGAACCCACCGCGGACCACCTGCGGCGTGACCCAGGCGGGCAACCCGGCCACCGGCGTACGCGAACCGATCGTCAGCGTGCCCGACACCATTCCCGCGAGCACTCGCAACCAGCGCCGGACCCGTCCCTCGGCACGCGCGCGAGTGGTCGCATCCTCGTGGGTCACCGCGGTCACGAACGCGGACCCGAGCTGCCCCTGCGGGTAGCCGTCGCCCACCTGGTTGTTCTCCATGCCAGCGTGGCGGGCTCCGCCCCCGCGCCCTCCGGGTCCCAAGCCCGGTGCTCTCCTGACTGAGCTACACGCTGCCGCCCCGGCTAAACCGGGCCCGCGAGCAGACCATAAAGCACCGACCTGCAGGAACGCGCCGCATTTACTAACCTCAGGGGCGGCGCTGAACCACCTGGCGGCGGCGATTTCGGGGCGCCGCCGCCGGCGTGGATCAGATCTTGCCGGTGCCGGCACCCGCGGTGACGGTGGCCTTGACCTTGTTGTTGGCCTCCGGGGTGTAGGAGTAGGGGATCGCCGCGACGGCGGCGCCGTTGCGGACCTGCTCGGTGCCCGAGTTGACCTTGTAGTTGTTCAGCACCTTGAGGTTGCCGGGGTCGGAGTCGCCGGTCTGGGTGACCGTCGGGTTCGCCACGTTCTCGAAGTAGTTGCGCTCGACGTAGACGCCGGCGTTCTCGGTGGAGGCGACGCCGTAGGAGCCGATGTTGCTGTAGTAGTTGTTGAGCACGTGCACCGGGTTGGCGAAGCGGACCCGCGGGTGCCGCTGGTTGGTGCCGTCGAACCAGTTGTGCACGTAGGTCACCCGCAGGTGCCCGAGGTCCTCGGCGGCGTTGTCGTCGCTGTGGCCCAGCAGCATGGACTTGTCGTGGTCGTGCAGGTGGTTCCACGACACCGTGATGAAGTCCGACCCGCGCTTGATGTCGATCAGGCCGTCGTACCCGTTGGCCAGGTCGTTGTGGTCGATCCAGACGTTCGTGGTGCTCGACTGGACGTTGATCGAGTCATCGCTGGCGTTGCGGAACACCAGGTTCCGGATGATCACGTTGCGGACGCCGGAGAGGTTGAGGCCGCCGCCGGTCAGCCCGGAGCCGGAGCCGACGCCGATGACCGTCTTGTTCGACGCGACGCTGTACATGCCGGAGATCGAGATCAGGCCGGAGACCCGGACGGTCTGCGAGGTGCCCGAGCTGAGCGCCGACTTGAGCGCCGACGCCGAGGTCACGGTCACCACGGTGCTGGACGATCCGCCGCTCGTGCCGCCGTTCATGCCGGCGTACCCGACCGGGCTGGATTCTGCGGCGGCCGCGCTGAGCTGAGTGGCGGTCAGCGTGCCGCCGACGGCGAGGATGCCGGCCGAGAGTGCCGCGATGACGATGCGGCGGCGATGGGTGCGGGCCGCCGCCGGCTGTGCCGTTGTGAGCATGGGGTTTCCTCCATGGGGAGAGTGGATGCCGCCGGGGCGGCACGGGACTCGGCCCTCGCGCGCTCGGTGCTGGGCGGGCGGGCCGGTTTGGCGCCTTTGGAGATGTGCGGAGCGGCTCGCCGGCCTCTTCGGCTGAGCGGCTCCGGCCTGCAGGTAAGCGCTTACCCGGCCTGAACCTAGGCCTGCCATTGATTGATGTCAATCTCTTGACCGTGCCGTTCGCCGGGCTCTCCTTAACCGGTTCACGGTGACCTGGCGTTTCGTGCCGCGCTCTCGTATCGCGGCTTGCGCATGTGGTCACATCGGACACCCGGCGGGCGGCGGCGGTCCCGCGCCGCGTCGGACCGCTCCGTTAGGGTCCGCCCATGCGCACAACACCACTTCCACTTCGGACGTTGCGGGTCGCGGTCGCCGAGTTCGCCACGGCGGGCCCGGACACCTCGTGGCAGACGCTGCTCGGCGCCACCGCCCCCGCGATCGACCTGTCCCGGCCGGCGCACCAGCAGGCCGCGCTCCGCTGGCTCAACGCGTGGGGTTGCCGCATCCGTTACCCCCGGCCGGGCGAGCCCGACGTGGCCGGCGCGGGCCTGGGTCGCTGGTGGGCGCAGTGGTCGGCGACGCTGCCGGGGGCCGGCGTCACGCTGGCGGAACTGGCGGACCCGGCGATCGACGCCCTGGGCCCGGCCTACGCGGCGCTGGTCGCGACGCCGGTGTCGGCCCCGCCGCGGGCGCGCGGGCTGGGCCCCACCGCGGCGACCAAACTGCTCTACGCGCTGCGCCCGGCCGCGCTGATGCCGTGGGACGCGGCGATCGCGGACTCCCTGCACCGGGGCCGCGATGCCGCGGCCTACGTCGCGCACCAGCGCCTCGGCCGCGAGTGGGCGGTCCGGGTGCTGGCCGAGGCCGGGCTGGACGAGCCGGCCCTCGCGGCGAGCCTCGGGCAGCCGGACCGCACCCTGGCGAAGATGCTCGACGACTACTGCTACCTGGCCTACACCCGTGGGACGGTGCCGGCCGGCGACCCGCAATGAGCAATTTTCACCCTGGCCCCGGGCCGGCGGCGTCCGGGCCGTCGACCCCCGCCGGGCACTGCCGCCCGGGCCACGTTGAAAAGGCTCGTTGATCAGGCCGGGCGGGCCGCCAGCGCCAGCACGTGCGGCGGCGGCGGCACCGCGGGGCTGAGCGCCGGGTCGGAAACCGGCTCCTGCCAGGAGGCGCGCAGCGGCAGCTCGCCCGCCCAGAGGCCCAGCTCCGCGTCGGGGGAGTCGGCGTCGTCCGGCGGTCCGCTGCGCAGTTTGACCGAGGCCTCGTCGAGCGGCAGGGCCAGCATGGTGGTCGCCGCGAGCTCCTTGGGGCTGGGCCGGCGCGCGTAGTCCCACTGGCCGGGCGTGACGTGCTCGCTGACGATGCGCAGCGCGTCGAGCTTGTCCCGCTGGTCGGTGAGGACCTGCGGCGTCCCGTAGATCATCGCGCTGCGGTAGTTCACCGAGTGTTCGAACATCGAGCGCGCCAGCACCAGGCCGTCGACCACCGTGACGGTGACGCACACGGTCGCCCCGGGCCCGGTCAGCGACCGGCTGGCCACGGAGCCGTGCAGGTAGAGGCGGTCGTCGTCGAAACCGTAGACGGTCGGCACCACCATCGGGACGCCGTCGACGTCGACGCCCAGGTGGCAGACGAAGGCGGCGCGCAGCACCGCGTAGAGGTCCTCGCGGGCGACGCGGCCCTTGTCCCGGCCACGCCGCAACGTCGTGCGTGGCGTGGCGGAAAGTGCGCCGGCGGCCGTGCTCTCGCTCATCTCTGCCTTTCCCTGAAAGCCCGATCGGTGGCGGTCCCTTGCGAGAGCTGACCGTAACGTATTGACCGAAGACGCCGGAAAACGCTGACCTGCCGCATACCGGCGAGAACTTCCCGTCTGGTGCTGCGGCGGGCGGTTGCATCGACTACAGTCGATTCCGGCCGCTATGGGACTTGACCGTGCGGCCCATTCCTGTGCGCACTCCAACGCTGACTCCAGCGGGCACTCCAACCTTCGCCCTCACCATTGCTCCCGTACCGAACCGGCACGCCGCCGGCGGCCGGTCGAGAGGGGGCGGTGATGGGCGTCGATCCAGTCGCGCCGTGCCTGCCGCCGCCGCGGCCGACCGGTTGTGCCGCGGACCTGGCCGGGCGATCGACGACCTCCCTGCCTGGATCGGATTGCGAGATGACGAACCGACATACCCACCGGTCAGCCAAGACCCGGCCGTAGTTCCCGCGACGGGCCGACGAAGACATCGTGCGGGACAACCTGGAGGTTGCAGTGCAACACCAAGAAGTTGAGCTCCTCGCCATTGGTGCAGGACCGGCGAACCTCGCGCTCGCCGTCGCCCTGGAGGAGCTTGCCCCCGAGGTCGCCGCCAACTCGGTGATCATCGAGAGGCACCAGGACGTTGCCTGGCAGCGCGGGATGCTGCTGCCCTGGTCGCAGAGCCAGGTGTCGTTCCTGAAGGACCTGGTGACGTTGCGCAATCCGCGCAGCGCCTTCTCCTTTGTCAATTACCTGTACTCGGTTGATCGGCTCGATCAGTTCATCAACCTGGGCAGCTTCACGCCGTACCGGCTCGAGATCTCCGACTACCTGCGCTGGGTGGCCGAGTCCCTGCGCCGGGTACGCATCCAGTACGGCAAGGAGTGCACCTCGATCGTGCCGCGCAAGAACACGGCGGGCGCGGTCGTCGGCTGGCTGGTCACGATGGCCGACGGCAGCACCATCGCCGCCCGGGACCTGGTGATCGGCGCCGGCCGGGACGCGAACGTGCCCGAGCAGTTCCGTGACCTGCCGCGCGAACGGGTGATCCACAGCGTCGAGTTCGGCATGCGGGTCGAGCAGCTCGACGAGGCCGCCTCGGGCCGGTTCGCCGTGGTCGGCGGGGCGCAGAGCGCCGCGGAGATGCTCTGGTCGGTGCACCAGCGCTTCCCGCAGGCGCAGTGCACGATGGTGATGCGCTCCATCGGCCTCAACGGCTACGAGAGCAGCAAGTTCACCAACGAGCTGTTCTACCCGTCGTTCGTGGACGAGTTCCACGCCGCGGAGCCCGAGGCCCGCGCCCAGCTGCTGCGCGAGATGCACCGCAGCAACTACGCGGGCCTGGCGCCGGCGACCCTGGACACGCTCTACCGCCAGATGTACCTGGAACGGCTCACCGACGCCCAGCGCCTGAAGATGATCACGATGGTGGACGTCGCGGGCGCCCGGCTCGAGGACGACACCGTCGTGCTGAGCCTGGTGGATCGCAAGAACGGCCAGCGCAGCGAGCTGTGCTGCGACACCGTCCTGCTGGGCACCGGATTCGTGCCCGAGATGCCGCGGATGGTGCAGAACCTGGCGCAGGCGCTGGACCTGCCCGCCGCCACGGTGGACCGCAACTACCGGCTGCACCTGCCGAGCGGCGCCGAGGCGGGCTGCTACCTGATGGGCGTCAACGAGGCCACGCACGGGATCGCGGACTCGCTGCTGAGCGTGCTCGCCGCCCGGTCCGGAGAGATCGTCAACGACCTGCTGGAGCGCCGCGGTTCCGACCGGCGACTCAGCACCCTCTCGCTCGCAAGCTGAAGGAGGCCATGACATGACCATGCAGATTCGCCGTGTGGACAGCGACGGCCTGACGCCCGACAACGGGCTCATGGCCCAGCGGCTGCTGCCCTGGACGGCACTCAACGCCCCGTTCGAGGGGTCCTGGTGCGTCGTTCCGCCGGGCGCCTCCTCGGGCGCGCACGGCCACCACGAGTACGAGGTCTGGGTGGCCATGACCGGCGCCGCCGAGATCATCACCGACACCGCCCGGGTTCCGTTCGTGGCGGGCGACATCGTGCACTTCACCCCGCACGAGCGGCACCAGGTGGTCAACAACGGCGACGACGCCTTCGCCATGTACGCCGTCTGGTGGGACGCCGAGATGTCCGACCGGTTCCTCACCCGGCACCAGGCGCAGCAGCCGGAGGCGGCGGCGTGACCGGCGGCGAGCGGCGGCCGGCGATCATCATCGCCGCCACGCCCACCTCGAACGGCGACCTGCACGTCGGGCACCTGGCCGGTCCCTACCTGGCCGGCGACATCTACGCCCGGTACCTGCGGGCCAACGGCCGCCCGGTGACCTACACGACCTGCACGGACGACAGCCAGAGCTATGTGGTGACGACCGCGCACCGCCGGCAGGTGACGCCCGCGGAGCTGGTCAGCCGGTCCACCGCGGCGATACAGCGCACCCTCGAGGCCACCGGCATCTCGATGGCCCCGCTGCCGCCGATCGACGAGAAGTACCGCCGGACCGTCCTCGGGTTCCTCGGCGCGCTGCGCGCGCTGGGCCGGTTCCGGCTGCGGACGGTACGCCTGCCGTACGCGCAGCACGCCGGTACCTTCCTCTACGACGGCCTGGTCAGCGGGGTCTGCCCGCACTGCCTGGCGAACAGCAGCGGCGGCGGCTGCGAGAACTGCGGGCACCCGAACAACTACGACGAGCTGCTGGAACCGGTCTCGTCCCTGGACCCCGCCGATCCGGTGACCCACCGCGACGCCACCATCCTGGTGCTGCCGCTGGAGGAGTACCGCGAGCGGCTGACCGCGTACTTCGCCGAGCACGCGGAGCGCTGGCGCCCGCACGCCCGCCAGCTCGTCCGCGAGCTGCTGGCCCGGCCCCTGCCGGACGTACCGGTGACCGTGCCGGGCAGCTGGGGGATCGCGGCACCGTTCCCGGAGACCCCCGGGCAGGTCCTGTACCCGTGGGTCGAGGCCATGCCCGCGTCGATGTACAGCACCTGGCAGGCGGCGGGCGCCCCGGCGGAGGCGACGGATCGGCTGTGGCGCCGGGAGAACGACGCGGAGCTGGTCTACTTCCACGGCTTCGACAACGTGTACCACTGGGGCCTGATGGACCTGGTGTTCCTGATGGCGCACGGCGACCGCTACGTCACCCCGGCGGCCAACGTGTGCAACGAGTTCTACGACCTCGACGGGGAGAAGTTCTCCACCAGCCGCAACCATCTCGTCTGGGCCGCGGATCTGGTCGCCGAGGTGCCTCGCGACCTGGTCCGGTTCTACCTGGCCCTCACCGGGCCGGAGTGCCAGCGCACCAACTTCGACCGGGCGGCCCTGACCGGCGTCATCGAGCGCCGCCTGGTGCGGCCCTGGAACGCGCTGTCCGACGCGCTGTCGCTCGCCCTGTCCGGCGTCGACATCCGCTCCCCACTGCCGGTCACCGTGGCCGGGCAGGCCCGCGCCGAGCTGCTGCGGCAGCGGTTCCGGGCCTGCTACGAGCTGGCCGACTACAGCCCGGCCCGGGCCGCGGAGACCGTGCTCAGCAACCTGGGCCGGATGCGCGCGGCGGCCGAGGCGCTGGACCGGGGCGAGCACGGCGGCACGATCGGTGACCTGCTGCTGGAGATCCGCACCCTGCTGGCCGGCGCGGCCCCGATCCTGGCCGACGCGGCCGCCGAGGCCGCGGACGACGGGGTCGATCTCCGCTTCGACCGGACCCAGCCGGGCGCCGTGCCGGCGTTCCTGCTTCCCCTGCTGCCCTCCGGAGCGCGGCCCGCCGCGGATCGCAGCGCCGAACTCGCCACCGTCGCTGGAGGTGCGGCATGAAACTGCTGACGATCGAGACCCGCCAGTACCTGTCCTACTACATCTCCCGGTACCGCCAGGTCGAGGCGCTCGGCGTCGACCTGTACGTGCTCAACGGCGAGGGTACGCCCGACTTCTGGCCGGCCGAGCGGTATCGGCTGGCCGGCTCCAAGCACGTCGACGACCTCGTCGCCGAGGCTCGCGCCTGGCACGAGCAGGAGCAGTTCGACGGCGTCATCACCTTCTCGGAGTCCGCGGTGGTCGCGGTCGCCGCGGTCGCGGACGCGCTGGGCCTGCCCGGCATCGGCGTTGAGGCGGCCCGGTGCAGCCGCAACAAGTACCTGATGCGGCAGGCGTACGAGCGGGCCGGTGCGCCCGTCCCGGGGTACCGCTTCGTGCCCGAGCTCGACGACGCGCTGGCCGCGGCCGAGGAGTTCGGCTACCCGGTCATCCTCAAGCCCACCATGGGCGCGGGCAGCAACTTCGTGTTCAAGGTCGACGACGCGAGTGAGCTGGCGGAGCGCTTCGAGCAGGCCAGCAAGGGCATCCAGGAGATGTTCTGGGTGGTCTCCGAGGCCGACGGCATCGACCTCGGCCCGCAGGGCCTGATGGTGGAGTCCTTCCTGGACGGTCGCGAGTACCTCATCGAGGCGGTCGCCTGGGACGGCGAGCTGTTCCTCGGCTCCGTGGTCGACCGCATCACGGCCGAGGGCGGCACCTTCGACGACGACGTGCACGGCGCGCCGACCTCGCTCGGCCCGGACGACCTGGCCGAGGTGCACGCGGCCGTGGCGGCCGCGGCCCGCGGCCAGGGCCTGCGGCGCAGCGTGATGCACGCGGAGGTCCGGTTCCACGAGGGCCGGCCCTACCTGCTCGAGATCGCAGCCCGGGTCGGCGGCGGCGGCCTGGACGAGATCGCCCGGCTGACCGCGGCGCACGACCCGATCAAGGCCGTCCGGGATATCGCCGTCGGCCGCCGGCCCGACGTCCGGCACTACCAGCCGACCGGTACGCACCTCACCGCGATGTGCCTGATCAGCGACGCGGGCGTGGTGGAGCACGTGGAGGTGCCGCCGGAGGTCAGCGAGTCGGACAAGGTCTTCCTGCTCAAGATCACCGCGCGGCCGGGCGACGTCATCAAGCGGCCGCCGGACGGCAACACCATCCTCGGCTTCCTCGGCACCACCGGCACCTCGCAGGACGACGCGCTGGCCACCATGAACCGGCTGGCCGAGCGGATCGTCGTCAGGTTCGCGCAGTAGCAGACCGGCGACCCACCAACCCTAGGGAAACGACGTGTCCTCCAGCATTCTCGAGGGACGTGCCGCGCGGCGAACCCGCACGGCACGCCCCCGCAGCTTCCTGATGTGCCCGCCCGGGCACTTCGACGTCACGTACTCCATCAACCCGTGGATGGACCCGGACCGGCCCACCGACGGCGGCCGGGCGGTGCGCCAGTGGGACCGGCTGCGGAACCTCTACATCGGACTCGGTCACACCGTCGAGCAGATTCCGGCCATCCCGGGCCTGCCCGACATGGTGTTCGCCGCGAACGGCGCCACCGTCATCGACGGTCAGGTCCTGGCGGCCCGGTTCCGGCACGCCGAACGGGCCGCCGAGGGCCCCGCGTACGCCGGCTGGCTCGCAGAGCGCGGGTACCAGGTCCACCAGGCGCAGTTCGTCAACGAGGGCGAGGGCGACTACCTCTTCACCGGCCGGCGGATCCTGGCCGGCACCGGGTTCCGCACCGACCCCCGTTCGCACGCCGAGATGCAGCGCGTCTTCAGCCATCCGGTGGTCACCCTGGAGCTGGTCGATCCCCGCTACTACCACCTGGACACGGCCCTCGCGGTCCTCGACCACGACGAGATCATGTATTACCCCGCCGCGTTCTCCGCGGACAGCCGGGCGCTGCTGAGCCGGCTGTACCCGGACGCGATCCTGGCCGGCGACGCGGACGCCGCGGCGTTCGGTCTCAACGCGGTCTCCGACGGCCGGCATGTGGTGCTCGCGGAGAAGGCCACCGGGCTGGCCGACCAGTTGTGTCAGCACGGGTTCGTGCCCATCGGCGTGGACCTGTCCGAACTCATGAAGAGCGGAGGCAGCGCGAAGTGCTGCACGTTGGAGCTGCGGGCGCCGTGAACTACGACAACAAGAGATTCCGGCCGGTCGGCGGTGCGGCCGGCGAGGACGGCCGGGTCGCGCGCTACCGGCAGCAGGGCGACCTGCTGTGGGGCGAGTTCACCGGCGGCCACGCCCGCCGGGGCGTGCTGACCGGCACCGCCGGGCCGGACGGCCGGCTCACCTTCGGCTACTGCATGGTCCTCGACACCGGCGAGGTGATCACCGGCCACTGCCGCAGCACCCCGGAGGTCCTGGCCGACGGCCGGATCCGGCTGCACGAGCAGTGGGAGCGCTTCGGCGCCCAGGCGAGCACCGGGGTGTCCTGCATCGAGGAGATTCCGTCCACCGAAACCCCCGCCCAGCCGGCGGCAGCCAAGGAGCGATCGTGAGCGTCGAGACAGTCGAGGCGGGCGCCGGAACGCGGCGGCCGAAGCAGGGCGGGGTGGTCACCTGGGCGTGCGCGCCGGGCTTCCCACCCGCGGTGATCTTCCCGTTCACCCCCGCGGAGCGCATGGGCACCCGCAACGTGCTGGAGTTCCAGGCGCTGATGTACCGGACGCTGTACTTCTTCGGCAGCGACGGCGTGCCCGACGTGGACTACTCCACCAGCATCGGCGAGCCGCCGGTGTGGAGCGAGGACGGGCTGACCGTCACGATCAAGGTCAAGCCGTGGAAGTGGTCCAACGGCGAAACCGTCTGCGCGGACAACGTGCTGTTCTGGGTGAACCTCATGAAGGTCAAGGGCGCCCGGTACGGCGAGTACGTGCCCGGCTACTTCCCGGACAACCTGACCGACTACGGCAAGCTGTCCGAGGACACCGTCTACTTCACCTTCGACCAGGTGTACTCCCGCTCCTGGGTACTGAAGAACCAGCTCAGCATGATCACCCCGCTGCCCCGGGCCTGGGACCGGACCGCCGACGGCCCGGCGAACGCCTCCGGCGACCTCGCCTGTGTCGAGGCGGTCTACGAGTACCTCATGGCCGAGCAGGGCGACATCTGCGACGAGGGCAACGAGCACCGTACGAGGTGGGCCGACAGCCCGATCTGGAGCGTCGTCAGCGGCCCGTGGCGGCTGAAGAGCTACACCCTCGCCGGCGTGGTGACCTTCGTGCCGAACCAGCACTACAGCGGGCCGAACAAGCCGTACCTGGACGAGTTCCGGCAGGTACCGACGTTCTCCGACGAGGGGCAGTACCGGATGTTGCAGGCGGGGCCGGAGGGTCCGGACGCCATCCAGGTCGGGTACCTGCCGCTGAGCTTCGCCACCGAGCCCACCACCGATCCGACGGTCGGCGGGGCCAACCCGCTGGGCGACGACTACACGCTGGTGCCGCAGGTGGCGTACTGCATCCGGTACATCTCGCTGAACTTCAACAACCCGACCGTGACGGGGAAGCTGTTCGCGCAGACGTACCTGCGGCAGGCGCTGCAGAGCACCCTGGACCAGGACGCCGCGGTGCGCGACATCTACCAGGGTTACGCCTACCGGCAGAACGGGCCGGTGCCGATGATCCCGAAGACCGGCCTCGTGTCGCCGCGCCAGCGCGAGGGTGCCTGGCCGCTGCCGTTCGACGTCGACCGGGCCCGGCAACTGCTCGAGGCCAACGGCTGGGACACCAGCACCACCCCCGCGGTGTGCGTACGCCCGGGCACCGGGCCGGGCGAGGCCGGTGCGGGCATCCCGGCCGGCGCGAAGCTGTCCATCCTGCTGCGCTACGTGGAGGGCCGGCCGGCGCTGACCCAGCTGATGACCAAGTATCGCCGGGACGCTGCCGCGGCCGGCATCGAGCTGCGCCTGGAGGAGGTCTACGGCTCGGTGCTGGTCGCCGAGGACGCGCCCTGCGTGCCCGGCCCGGACAGCCCGTGCCTGTGGGAGATGTGCTGCTGGAACGGCGGCTGGGTCTACCACTACCCGACCGGGGAGATCCTGTTCAAGGCCGACGCGGGCGGCAACTTCGGGCACTACTGCGACCCGAGGGCGGACGAGCTGATCGGGCGCACGGTGACCTCCGAGGACCCGGAGATCCTGTACGAGTACCAGGACTACATCGCCGAGCAGGCCCCGGTGATCTTCACGCCGAACTTCCCGATCCGGCTGTTCGAGGTGGCGAGGAATCTGCACGGGTTCGAGCCGGTCAACCCGTTCGGCATGATCAACCCCGAGAACTGGTACTACGCCGAGGATCCGCAGTGATGCCGGTTCCGCCCATCGGCGCCCATCCGATGCTGGTGCTGCTGCTGCAGTTGGCGCTGCTGCTCGGCCTGGCCGTGCTGTTCGGCCGGATCGCCGTCCGGCTCCGCCTGCCGGCCGTGGTCGGCGAGCTGACCGCGGGGGTGCTGCTCGGCCCGTCGCTGCTGGAGCACGTGGCGCCGGGGGCGGCCGGCTGGCTGTTCCCGCGCGCCGCGGGCCAGCTGAACCTGCTCGACGCGGTCGGGCTGCTCGGCGTCCTGCTGCTGGTGGGCATCACCGGCATGCATCTCGATCTGCCGCTGATCCGCCGGCAGGGCGCGAAGGCGGCGGCGGTCAGCGCCTGCGGGCTGCTGGTGCCGCTGGGGCTGGGCATCGCGACGGCGTTCGTGCTCCCGGCGTCGATGCTCGGCACCCGCTCCGACCGCACGGTGTTCGCGCTGTTCATCGGCGTCGCATTGTGCGTCAGCGCGATCCCGGTCATCGCCAAGACCCTGCTGGAGATGCGGCTGCTGCACCGCGACGTCGGCCAGTTGATCATTGCGGCGGCCGCCGTCGACGACATCGCCGGCTGGCTGCTGCTGTCGGTCGTGTCGGCGATGGTGATCACCGGGGTGACGGCCGGGTTCGTGCTGACCTCGGTCGGCTACCTGCTCGCCATCATCGTCTTCGCGGTGCTGATCGGCCGCCCGGTGGTGCGGATCTGCCTGCGCTGGGCGGCCCGCACCGGCGAGGCGGGCGTGGCGGTCGCGACCGTTGTCGTGCTCCTGCTGTTCGCCGGGGCCGGCACCCACGCGCTGGGCATGGAGCCGATCCTCGGCACCCTGCTGTGCGGCATCCTGATCGGTTCCGCGGGGGTGCAGGAGCTGCCGGACCTCACCGCGCTGCGCACGTTCGTGCTGGCCGTGCTGGCGCCGCTGTTCTTCGCCACGGCCGGGCTGCGGATGGACCTGACCGCGCTGCGTCACCCGCCGATCCTGCTGGCCGGCGTCGCCGTCCTGCTGGTCGCGGTGGTCGGGAAGTTCGCCGGCGCGTACCTCGGTGCGCGGCTGGGCGGGCTCGATCACTGGCGCGGGCTGGCCGTCGGGGCGGGGCTCAACGCCCGCGGGGTGATCGAGGTGATCGTCGCCATGGTCGGCCTGCGGCTCGGCATTCTCAGCACCGCCTCGTTCACCATCGTCATGCTCATCGCGATCGTGACCTCGCTGATGGCCCCGCCGCTGCTGCGCGCCGCGATGCGGCGCATCGCCGTCACCCCGGCGGAGCAGGCCCGGGACACGGCGTACGCCACATGATCACGGACCAGAAGGGTCTCAAGATGCCCACCACCCGACCCCGGCTGCTGCTCGTCGGCAGCGGGATGCAGACCTACCGTCAGTACCTGCTGGAATCCATCGGCACCGCGTTCGACGTGCACCTGCTGCACACGGCCGAGCCGACCTGGGAGAAGCCCTACCTGGCCGGCTGGACGGTGCTGCCCAGCACCGTGGACGGGCCGGCGATGGCCGCGGCCGCCCGCGTCCTGCACGAGAAGGACCCGGTCGCCGGCGTGCTCTGCTGGGACGAGGGCCGGATCCACGCCACCGCGTTCGTCGCGCAGGCGCTCGGCCTGCGCAACGGCGACCCGGCGGTGATCTGGCGGCTGCGGGACAAGGCGCAGACCCGGGCAGCGCTGGCCGTCGCCGGGGTGCGCCAGCCGCGCTCGATCCCGGTCAGCACCGAGCAGGAGGCCCTCGACGCGGCCGAGCTGGTCGGCTACCCGGCCGTGCTCAAGCCGCGCGGCCTCGGCGCCAGCCTCGGCGTGGTCCGGGTCGCCGACCCGGCCGAGCTGCGGTCCGGGTACCCGTTCACCCGCGACACCACGGCGCCGGACCCGGTGCTGTACGCCTCCGACCAGCCGGTCCTGGTCGAACAGTGCGTGTTCGGCGAGGAGATCAGCGTCGACGCCGCGGTACGCGACGGCGTGGTCACCCCGTTGTTCGTCGGACGCAAGGTCGTCGGCTATCCGCCGTACGCGGAGGAGGTCGGGCACTTCGTCGACGCGGCCGACCCGCTGCTGAGCGACCCGGTGCTGCGGGCCGCGCTGCAGGACACCCACGCCGCGCTCGGCTTCCGGGACGGCTGGACGCACACCGAGTTCATGCTGACCGCGGACGGCCCGCAGCTGATCGAGGTCAACGGCCGGCTCGGCGGCGACCTCATCCCGTACCTGGGCGAGCTGGCCACCGGCGTGGACCCCGGGCCGGCCGCGGCCGCGATCGCCTGCGGGCAGGCGCCGGACCTCGCACCCACCCGGCGCCGGGTCGCCGGCGTCCGATTCTTCTATGTGGACGAGGAAGACACCACGATCGAAGAGGTCTCCTTCGATGCGGACGCGCTTCCTGGCAGTATCGACCGGGCGGTGCCGGTCGCGCTGCCCGGCGCCGTCGTCTCCCCGCCGCCCAGGGGGACGGTGTGGGGCCGCATCGCCTACGCGACCGTGGTCGGCGACTCCATCGCCGAGTGCCGGTCGGGCCTGGACGCCGCGGAGGCGGCGCTCCGGGTCGACACAGATTCCCGAATGTCCCTTCTGCGCGAAAGCCACGCCCGATGACGACTGAAGCAACAACGGCCGAGAGCGCCGGAATCTGGACCACCTTCCGCGACTCTCCGGCCGCGGTGAAGGCGATCCTGGCCGGGGTGTTCATCAACCGCCTCGGCGGCCTGCTCAACATCTTCCTGGTGCTGTTCCTGACCGCCAAGGGCTACAGCGTCGAACAGGCGACCCTCGCGCTCGGCGTGTACGGCGCCGGCGCGGTGGTCGGCGTCCTGGTCGGCGGCTCGCTGGCCGACCGGCTGGGCACCCGGGCCGCCACCATCATCAGCATGGTCGGCTCCGGGCTGATGCTGGCCGCCCTGCTCTACCTGCCGACGTACGCGCTCATCCTGGTCGCGGTCGGCCTGATCAGCCTGGTCACGCAGATCTACCGCCCGGCGTCCAGCGCGCTGCTGGCCGAGCTCACGCCGGGAAACCGGCTGATCATGACGATGGCGATGTACCGGTTCTGCCTCAACCTCGGCACCACGGCGGCGCCGCTTGTCGGCTTCGCGCTGTACAACCTCAACGACAAGCAGTACACCCTGCTGTTCTGGGCCGACGCCGTCGCCGCTTTCCTGTACGCCGTCATCGCGTACGTGGTGCTGCCCAGCAAGCCGAAGGCGGCGGCCGTGACCGACGAGCCCGCGCCCAAGGCGAGCTACGCCGCGGTCCTCGCCGACCGGCGCTACCTGATGTATCTGGTGGCCATCCTCATCAACGGCATCGTGTACGTGCAGTACATGTCCACGCTGCCGCTGGACGTCGAGGCGCAGGGCGTGGCGATCTTCTGGTACACGCTGGCGGTCTCGCTGAACGGCTTCATGGTCATCGCGTTCGAGCTGCTGATCACGAAGCTGTCCCAGAACTGGCCGCTGCGGATCACCGCGGGCGCCGCGTTCGCGCTGGTGGGCATCGGCGTCGCGGTGTACGGCCTGCCGCTGGGCCCGGCGGTGATCATCATCGGCACCCTCATCTGGACGCTGGCCGAGCTCGTGGGCGCGCCGGCCATCTTCTCCTACCCCGCCATGGCGGGACCGGCCCACCTCACCGGCCGGTACGTCGGCAGCTTCCAGTTCATGTTCGGTCTCGGCGTGGCCCTGGGTCCGATGGTCGGCGGCCTGCTGTTCGCCCAGATCGGTCACTCGGTGTGGCTGGTGATGGGTCTCGCCGGCCTGGCGGTGACCTTCCTCGGCGTGGCGGCGATCCGCGTCCCGGCCAAGGGCACCGAGGTGCCTGCCGCCGCCGACCCTGCCGCCGCCGAGCCGGCGGCCGACGTTCCGGGCGTTCCGGGCGATCCGGCGCCGGTGGCCGCCGGTGCCGTCGCTCAAGAGGCCAAGTGATGTCGATGCGTAGCCTGGTCTTTCGTAACCGACTACCGCAGGGAGCAATGTAGATGTCCGCGGCCACCACCGATTACGCGCACCTGGAACACATCGACAACGTCGACGATGAATACCGGCACGTGGCTAAAGAGATCATTCCGGCCGCCGGCCTGGCGCTGCCCAAGTCGCACCTGAAGTGGTACGACGTGCGCCGTTCCGAGGCGTCGATCGACGAGGACGTCCGCGCCGAGGGGCGCGAATTCCTGGCCGCGGAGGCGTCCGCCGGCCGCCTCGCGATCGACGGCGAGTTGGGCTTCACGATCCTGCACCTGTGTGGCGACTCGTTCTACTTCCTGATCGTCTGCACCTGGCGGGGCAACAACGAGATGTGGGTGACGGTCTACGCCAAGGACACCGGCAAGGGTGGGCCGTTCGCCCTTGTCGAGCAGGGTGAGCACCTGCAGGTCGTCTGCGTGTGGGAGCTCGGCGCGGTCCTGCACGAGCGGGAGGCGTGGGTGCGGTACCTGCGCTCGGAGCGGGACCTGGCCGCCAGGATCGCGTACCTCGAGGACCAGTTCGCCGGACCCGCCTGACTCGACCGCTCAACCGTACGACCCGTTCGGCCGCCGGAAATCGTTCCGGCGGCCCGACGCCCCCTGCCCGGATCCCGCCCTTGGAAAGGCGATCGCCACATGCCAAGTCTGCGCCGTAACGAAGCCGCCGAAGCCGTCGCCGCCGACCGGACGGCACGCCGATGAGGGTCGCGATCGTCGGCGGGGGCCTGGCCGGCGCGGCGCTGGCCTGGCGGCTGTCGGGCCGGGCCGGGTCGCCGGCCGTGGAGGTGTTCGTGACCGGCCGCTCGGCCCGGTCCGACGCCACCGGGCTGTCCGGCGGCATGGTCCGCGCCTACGAGACCGGCCCGGACGCGTGCCGGGCGGCCACCGAGAGCCTGGTCGAGCTGCTGGGCAGCGCCGAGCTGCGGCGCTGGTCGGAGTACCGGGAGGTCGGCTCGGTGTACCTGGCCGGGCCGGGGGCCGACCCGGCCGCGGCCCTGGCGGCCATCGGGGAGCTGCTGCCCGGGTCCGCCGCCTCTGCCACCGCCGATCAGCTTGCCGCCCGGTTCCCGTTCCTCGGGCTGCCGCCGGGAACGGTCGGCGTGGTCGAGCGGCGGGCCGGATACGTGTCCCCGGGCCGGCTCCGCGACGCCCTGCTCGAGCGGGTGGCCGCCCTCGGCGGCACCGTCCGCGAGGATCCCGTCGCCGGGGTGACCGCGGCGCCGGCGGTCCGGCTCGCCGACGGCACCACCCGGCCGTTCGACGTCGTGGTGGTCGCCGCCGGTGTCTGGTCCGGGCCGCTGCTCGCCGCCGCCGGCGCGGCGACGGTGACCCTGCGCACCAAGCGGATCCAGTACGACCTGCGCTCCGGCTGCCCCGTCGGCCTCGGCGCCTTCGTCGACGAGACCAGCGGCCTGTACGGCCGCCCGGCGGCCGGCGGCCGGCTGCTGGTCGGCCTGCCCTCCGACGATTGGGACCTCGACCCGCGCGCCCTCGCCCCCGACCCGGAGCTGGCATCCCGGGTCACCACCGCGGTGCGCCGCAGGCTCGGCGACGGGGTCGGCGCGGCCTCGATCCGGACCGTCGCGGCCCTGGACTGCTACGTCGACCCGCCCGGGTTCGCGCTGCGCCGCGCCGTACCGGACGCGCCGCTGTTCAGCTTCACCGGCGGCAGCGGAGGTGCGGCGAAGACGGCGCTCGCCGCGAGCCGCGAGGCGGCACGCGGGCTGCTCCACATCGCATCCGTACCCTGACTCACCGCGCCGGGCATTGCCCGGCCGAAAGGACCACCGATGACCAATTTTCGACCTGGCCTCGGGCCAGAGGCATCCGGGCCGTCGACCTGCGCCGGGCGCTGCCGCCCGGGCCACGTTGAAAGAGGCTCGATGAATCGCGAACCCCGTACCGGTTGTGCGATGCACGTCGTCGCGGACTGATGCCCGCGTGTGGTCGACGGAGCTACCGCTGACCGGGCCGGTCGAGCGGGCCGCCGCGCGGCCCGACGCCCCGGCGGTGATCACCGCCGGGGGCGAGCTCAGCTACCGGCATCTGGTGCTGCACGCGCAGGAGGCCGCCGCCTGGCTGCGCGCCCGCGGTATCGGCCGCGGCGACGTGGTGGGGCTGGTGATGCGGCCCGGGCCGGAGCAGGTCATCGGCATCCTCGCGGCGGCCCTGGCCGGCGCGGCATATCTGCCGGTCGACGCGGGCCTGAGCGCCGAGCGGCGTGGTTACCTGCTGCGCACCGCCGGGGTGCGATGCCTGCTCAGCAACGCGCCCGGCGCGGAACCGGCCGCGCTGCCGCTGGCCGGGCGAGCCTCGCAGGCCGGACCGTTCGCGGTTCCGTCCGCCGACGATCTCGCCTATCTCCGGTTCGCGCTGGATCCGGCCGGCCGGACCCGGGGCGTGCTGGTCCGCCATCGCGACATCGCCAGGGTGGTGGCCGACTGCACGGCACGGTTCGGCGTGGACGCCGGGGACCGTTTCTTCGGGGTGAGCGCCTTCGACGTCGACCGGTCGGTGATCGACGTGTTCGGTGCCCTGTCGGTCGGCGCGGCGGTGGTGCTGCCCGACGTGGACCGGGCGGCCGACCCCGATCATTGGCTGGATCTGTGCGAGACGCATGGGGTCACGGTCTGGAACTCCGGGCCGGCCGCCGCGGCGAGGCTGTTCGAGCGCGCCGCGGGCGATCCGTCCCGGCTTGGCACGCTGCGCCTGGTGATGGTCAGCGGCGACCGGATTCCGCCCGGGTTGCCGGCCGCGCTACTTCGGCTCAAACCAGACCTGGAAGTGGCCATTCTGGACCATTTCCACTCCGGCCCGTACCGCAGCAGGAATCTGGCATCGATTCTGTCGGCCATGTGCCAGCAGGGGTGGCGGCCGGATCGTAATATTCGCTAGGGGGAACAAAATCGACAACCACATCGATCAATTTTGTCGCTAGGATCTACTCCAATAAGGATGGACGTTGCGGTGATCGCAGCGGCACGGATCAGCCGCGTCGTCCAGCCTATTCAGCTCCACTCCGGAATATTCGGGAGGAACGTTCCGCATGCCGCACGGAGATGGCGCAATCGGCGGCCAGAGCAAGCCTTCGATTCGTCTGGGGGTGCTCGGCCTGCTGGAGGCCAGGCACGATGACACTCCGATCAGTCTCGGGCCGGTGCAACAGCGTGTGGTCCTCGGTGTGCTCGCGCTGCACGCCGACCGCCCGATGAGCCGGGAGCAGCTCATCGACGCGGTGTGGGGCGAGACCGCCCCGGCCTACGCGCTCAACCTGTTGCAGAAGCACATCTCCGGCCTGCGCCGCGTCCTCGAGCCGGTCCGCCTGGCCCGGAGCAAGTCCCAGCTGCTGGCGTGGACCGACGCCGGTTACCGGCTGTCGCTGCCGGACGAGGCCCTCGACCTGGAGATCTTCGACCGCAGGCTGGGCCGGGCGCAGGTGGCCCGGACGGCGGGGGACCTGCCCGGCGCCGCCCGCGCGCTGCACGAGGCCCTGGGGCTGTGGCGCGGGCCCGTCCTGGACGGCCTGTCCAGCCCGCTGCTCGACGCGGAGCGCGACCGGCTCGCCGAGCGCCGGGTCAGCGCCATCGAGGAGCGGATCGACCTCGACATGGCCGTCGGCCACGACGGCGACCTGGTGTCCGAGCTGCACCAGCTGGTGGCCCGCCACCCCCTGCGCGAGCGGCTGCGCGCGCTGCAGATGCGGGCGCTCTACCGGGCGGGCCGGCAGGCCGAGGCGCTCGCCGCCTACCGCGAGGCGCAGCAGTTCCTGCTCGACGAGCTCGGCGTGGAGCCGGCCGCCGAGCTGCAGACGTTGCACCAGCGCATGCTGCGGGGCGACCCGGAGCTCGGCCTGCCCGTCGCCGAGACGGTGCACCTCGCGACCCCCGAGCCGGCGCCGACGGTGCCGCGGCCCGCACAGCTGCCGCACGGCATGGCGGAATTCACCGGCCGGGTGGCCGAGCTTCAGCGGCTGACTGACCTGGTGGACCACGAGGCCGCGGTCGTCATCGCCGCGATCGTCGGCACCGCCGGCGTCGGCAAGACGGCGCTCGCGGTGCACTGGGCACACCAGGTCAGCGACCGCTTCCCCGACGGGCAGCTCTACGTGAACCTGCGCGGCTTCGACCCGCACCGCAACCCGGTCGAGCCGAGCAACGCCCTGCGCGGCCTGCTCGAGGCGTTCGCCGTCCCCGCGCAGCAGATACCGACCGGGCTGGAGGATCAGGCCGCGCTGTTCCGCAGCCTGCTGGCCGGGCGCCGGGTGCTTGTCGTCCTGGACAACGCGCGCGACTCCGAGCAGGTCCAGCCGCTGCTGCCCGGCTCGCCGGGCTGCCTGGTCGTCGTGACCAGCCGCAACCGTCTCTCCGGTCTGGTCGCCGGCGGCGCCGTCTCGGTGAGCGTCGACCTGCTCACCGCGGCGGAGGCGGAGGACTTCCTCGCCCGCCGGCTGGGCGCGCCCCGGGTGGCCGCCGAGCCCGGCGCGGTGAACGACATCGTGCGGGTGTGCACCCGCCTTCCGCTGGCGCTCGCCATCGTGGCGGCCCGCGCCGCGGTCTATCCGCAGCACAGCCTCACGGCGCTCGCCGCCGAGCTGCGGGAGGACGGTGGCGGTCTCGACGCGTTCGTCGGAGAGTCCGTGACCAGCGACGCCCGGGCGGTGCTGTCCTGGTCGTACCAGCGGCTCAGCCCGCCGGCCGCGCGGCTGTTCCGGCTGCTCGGGCTGTTTCCGGGCGGCGATCTCGCGGTGCCCGCCGCGGCGAGCCTGGCGGGGGTTCCCCGTGGCGAGGCGCGCCGGGTGCTGGCCGAGCTGTCCGGTGCGCACCTGCTGGAGGAGCCGTCGCCGGGCCGATACAGCTTCCACGAACTGCTGCGGGCCTACGCCGCCGAGCAGGCGCTCGCCATCGAGTCTCCCGCGGACCGGCACGCGGCCCTGGGGCGCATCCTCGATCACTACCTGCACACCGCGCACCGGGCGGAACGGGTGCTGTACCGCTACCGGCCGGCCATCGCGCTCGACCCGCCGGACCCGGCCGCGGTCGTGCTCGATCCCGTCGACGCGGGCCAGGCGCTCTGCTGGTTCCTGGCGGAGCAGGCGGTGCTGCTGGCGGCGATCGAGCACGCGCTGCCGGCGGGCTTCCCGGCGCATGCGAGCAGGCTGGCGTGGGCCGTCACGCCGTTCCTCAACTATCAGGGCAAATGGCATGACTGGGCGACCAGCCTGACAACCGCCCTGGCGGCCGGCGAACAGCTCGGTGACCTGGCCGGGCAGGCGCTGACCCACCGCCTGCTCAACCTCGCCCACCTGCAACTGGAGCTGCTCGACCAGGCCGACGTCCACGCCGGGCGGGCGCTGGAGCTCTTCGAGAAGCTGGGCGACGTCGCCGGCCAGGCCCGCCTGCACGTCGACTACAGCTGGGTTCTGGACCGGCAGGGCGACTACGGTGCGGCGCTCGAGCGCTCCCAGGTGGCGCGGGATCTGTTCCGGGCCGCCGGCGACCGGGCCGGCGAGGCGGCCGCGCTCAACCGGGTCGGCTGGTTCCACAGCCGGCTCGGCCGGCACGAGCAGGCGCTGCGCTACTGCCACGAGTCCTTGGACATGCACCGGGCGCTCGACGATCATCCCAGCCAGGCCGATGTCTGGGATGCCCTCGGATATGCCCATTTCCATTCCGGCAACTACGCCGAGGCGATGGCCTGCTACGAGCAGGCCCTCGGCCTGTGGCGCGAGTTGGGAGACCGTTACGAGGTCGCCACCACCCTGCTGAGCCTGGCCGAGGCCCAGCAGGCCGTCGGCGATACGGCGGCCTCCCACACGTTATTCAAGCAGTCAATCGGCATTTTCGATGAAATCGGTCATCCGCAGGCCGAGCAGTTGCGGCGTCGACTCAATTTAGATGTCTAATCCACCATTCACTCCCAAAGGAATGCCCCATGTCTGATAAAGACAGCAAATCGTCGGATTCCGTCACCCCTGCCCGGCTGGCGAGCGCGGCACTGCTGACCGGCCTCGCGGCCGGCGCGCTTCTCGGCGCCCCCGACGCGCTGCGCTCGGACGAGGCGCCCTCGAACGAGGCATCCTCGATCCAGCAGCAGTTCGAGGTCGCGTTCGCGCCGGGCCTGCGAAGCAGCAACCCGGTCAGCCCGATCGTCGTCTGCCCCGGCTGACACGGGGTGCCCGGCACCGAGTTGCCGCTGCTGGGGCGGGCCGCCGGCCGTTGGCCGCACGCCGATTCCGCGCAGCGCGCCCAATGGCCGATCGTGTTGATCACGATGCCGTTCATGGACACCGACCGGCCGTCCATCCAGCTTGGTCTGCTGGCCGCGATACTGCGGGAGCACCAGTTCCCGGTCCGGACGCTGCACGCGAACCTCGACTTCGCGGCGCGCATCGGCATCGACCAGTATCACCTGCTGGCCGATCATCGTGGCCGGATGGTGGCCGACTGGCTGTTCTCGGTCGCCGCGTTCGGGCCGGACGCGCCCGACCCGGGGGAGCGGCTGCTCGACGACTTCGCCGAGGACCTCGCGTACCTCGGCGAGCCGGCGTCGCAGTGGCGGGCGCGGCTGATCCGGGCCCGCGACGAGGACGTGCCGGCCTACCTGGACGATCTCGTGGAGTCGTTCCCGTGGGACGGCGTCCGGGTGGCCGGCTTCAGCTCGACGTTCCAGCAGAACGTCGCGTCGTTCGCGCTGGCCCGCCGGCTGAAGCAGCGCTTCCCCGGCCTGGTGACCGTGTTCGGCGGCGCGAACTTCGACGGCGCGATGGGCCCGGAATGGGTGCGCACCGTCGACTGCGTCGACGTCGCGGTCGTCGGCGAGGCCGACACCGCGCTGCCGCGGCTGATGCACGCGCTGGCCACCGGTTCCGGGCCGGACGGCATTCCGGGCCTCGCCTACACCGACGGCGACCGGGTCGTCGCCGTCCCGCCGGAGCCGCCGCTGCAGGAGCTCGACCACCTGCCCCTGCCCGACTACGCCGAGTTCTTCGACCGCGCCGGCGGGCTCGGCCTGCTGCCCGAAAGCGGGCCGACCCAGGTCCGCATCCCGTTCGAGTCGGCGCGCGGCTGCTGGTGGGGCGCCAAGCACCACTGCACGTTCTGCGGTCTCAACGGCGCCACCATGCAGTTCCGCGCCAAGTCACCGGAGCGGGTCGCGGACGAACTAGCGGTGCTGGCGCGCCGCTACCGCACCTTTCAGTTCGAGGCCGTCGACAACATCGTCGACATGGCCTACCTCACCAAGCTGTTCCCGCTGCTGAGCGAGCAGGAGACCGGCTACGAGATCTTCTACGAGGTCAAGGCGAACCTCAGCCGGTCGCAGGTGCGGGCGCTCGCGCACGGCGGGGTCTCGGCCATCCAGCCCGGGCTGGAGTCGCTGAGCACCCGCGTGCTCGAACTCATGCGCAAGGGCGTGCGGGCCGCGCAGAACGTCAACCTGCTGCGGTGGGCGGCGCACTACGGCATCACCGTCTCCTGGAACATCATCTGGGGGTTCCCGGGCGAGGAGCCGGGCGACTACGCCGAGCAGGCGGCGCTGCTGCCACACCTGGTGCACCTGGAGCCGCCGGTCAGCAGCGGCCGCGTGTGGATCGAGCGCTTCAGCCCCCTGTACGCCGAATCCCCGGGCAAGCCGCCGGAGCGGAGCTACCGCTACGTCTACCCGCACACCGTCGATCTCGCGCAGGCCGCCTACTTCTTCGAGTACGACCTGCCCGGCGCGCTGCCCGAGTCGACGTACGACGGGCTGGTGCGCGGTGTCGAGGACTGGCGTGCGGCCTGGAAGCGCGACGAGCGTCCGGTGCTGCGCTACTGGGCGGCACCCGGCTTCGTGCAGATCTACGACGGGCGGCATCCGGGCAAGGAGGGCACCTACACGTTCGAGGGACCCCTCGCCGATCTGTACACCGTCTGCAGCGACCGGCCCATCTCCGCGAGGGCCGCCGGCGAACGACTCGGCGGCCGCCTCACACCCGAGGCGGTCCGGGCGGCGTTCACGGAGTTTCACCAGCGTGGGCTCATGTTCCTGGACGGAGCCGTCGCGGTGTCCCTCGCCCTGCCCGCCGGTCCGCCCCGGTAGTCGCGCGGCCTCTCGGGCCTCGTGGGCCGCCGCCGCGCTCCAGCGATCGCTCCAGCGCCCCCTCCAACCCACACCGGCATGCTCGGGGGGTGAGTCAATCGCGGTTCTTCGCCACCTCCGCACCTCGCCTGCTGCCGCCCGACCTGATCGACTTCGTCGGGCGCACCGCGCAGGTCGCGGAGATCACCGACGTCCTCCGGGACGGCCCGGTCCGGCTGGTCGTCCTCGCCGGACCGGCCGGTACGGGCAAGTCGGCCCTCGCCGTGCACCTGGCGCACCGGCTGCGCGCCGACTTCCCCGACGGCCGGGTCCACCTCCGGACGCGCAACGGCGCCGGTCGCATCCGGCCGGCCGGCGAACTGCTGGCACAGCTGGCCGCCGTGCTGGGGGTGACCGGACTCAACGGGCACCCGGGGCACGACAGCGCCGTGTGGCGGTTCTGGCTGCACCGGCACCGGGCGCTGGTGGTGCTCGACGACGCCGTCGACGAGACCATGACCCGCGCGCTGGCGCCGCGCCAGGGCGACAGCGCGATGCTCGTGACGGCGCGCCACCGGCTGCCGGGACTGGCCGGCGCGTACCCGTTGGAGGTGCCCCGGTTCAGCCAGGCGGAGGCGGTCGAGCTGCTGGCGGAGATCGTCGGGGCGGAGCGGGTCGCCGCCGACCGCGCCGCGGTGGCCGACATCCTGGCGGCGACCGGGCGGCTGCCGCTGGCGGTGCGGGTCGGCGGTCTGCGGCTGGCGGCCGTGCCCTACCTGTCGATGCGTGATTTCGCCGACCGGTTGAGCGGCACCCGGACCGTGCTGGACGAGCTGGTCACGGGCGCGCTCGCGGCCCGCCCCCGCGTCGCGGAGAGCTGGTACGGGCTGCTCGGCGCCCAGCACCCGGACGCCGACCCGCCGCCGGGCGGGCGTGACGACCCGGCGGACGAGATCCGCCGGGACCGCCACGCGCCGCTGCCGGTGCGCCTCTATGCCCGCGAGCTCACCCGCGTGGGCCCGTAGCCGCACCCGGGCCGGTCCCGGCGGCGAGGCGGTCCAGCAGGTCCCGGTCGTCCGGCGCCAGCCACGTCTCGTCGAGCATGCGCCCGCCCGCGCGCCGGACCGCGCTGACGAAGGGCTCGGCCCACCGGTGCTCGATGAACGCGACCGCGGCCGAGCCGCCGGGCGGCACCGCGTCGTCGAGGGACCACGCGGCCGGGTCCGTCCCGCCCCGCGCGATCGGGTGTTCGTCGTCCTCGGCCCCGTGGAGGAACGCGGTGGCCAGCCGGCCGAGGTCCGGGTCGGCGCCCGGCGGAGCCGGCAGCGTCTCGAGGCGGCCGTCCTCGGTGCGCGACACCAGCAGCACGTCGAGCAGCCGCACGACGCCCGCGTCCCCGAGCCTCGCGAGCTCGGCCAGGATCTCGCCGGACAGCGACGGCTTCTCGAACCCGACCACGAGCACCTGCACCGGCGGGGTCACGGCGCCACCCGGGCCGCGAACCGCCGGTGCTCCTCCGGCGTGATCACGCCGGAGTCGAGCAGGTGCTGCAGCGCGGCCAGTCGCTGATCCGCATGAGCGCCGGGTGAGGGTGCCGGCGTGACCGGACGCGGACCGGGATGCGACGCGGCGTATGCCTGTGCCGGGGTGAACCTGCCGCCGTAGTAGGGCACGTCGCCGGTCATGCCGACACGTAGCAGTTGCCTGGGCACCAACAGCATGGGCTGCTCCCTTTCGCGTGGGGACCAGTTCAGCATGCCTCACCGCTGTGATCCTGCGCATGGTGTCCGACCGGGGACAGCCGCAACGAGGCGACACTGATGTAATCCACGTCCGTAAGATCCCTAGCGGCGGGGGCGCACCCATGCAGGACCCGAATCCACCTCAGATCCGAACGGCCTTTCAGGAACCGGGACCGGTCGAGCCCCCTGCGGGCGCCCCGGCGGAGCTGAGCCGGCGCGGCAAAATGATCATCGGTGGCGTCGTCGTGGCCATCGCCGCCCTGGTGGCCACCATCGGCATCGTCGCCGCACACGGCCCGGCGCCGGCCCCGGCCCAGGCCGTCGGCGACCTCGGCGGGTCCGCCGGCACCACGACGGCCACGAGCCGGGCCCCGGTCGACAGCCCGCACGACCTGATCCTGGCAACCCTCAACCGCGGCGCGGCGGCCCTGCTCGAGGGCGACGAGGCCGGCTGGCTCGCCATCGTCGACCCGGCCAAGCCGAAGGTCCGGGCCTACTACCGGCAGCTCTACACCTCGCTGCGGGGCCTCGGCGTGACCCAGCTCGCGTATCAGACCCTCATCCCGAAGCCGGTGGGCTGGGAGGATGCGAGCTGGGACGAGGACTTCTACCTGACCTACTGCTTCAGCCGGGCCACCTGCCCGAAATTCATGTACCTCGACCCCAGCAGCCCGGGCGCGCCGATGATCACCCAGGGCCTGACCATCCGCAGGATCGCGGACCGCGAATACCGGATCACCACGGTGGACGCACCCGAGCAGGCCACCGAGGCCTGGGCCTCGCCGCCCTGGCAGGTCACGCCCCTGGTGCTGGCCAAGGGCCGGCGCGTCACCGTCGCCGCCGGCCGCGGCGACGCCAAGCGGATCAAGGAGGTGCTGGCCGCGGCCGAGCGCGCCGCCGGACGGGCCGACCACTACGCCGGCCTGGTCGGTAACCCGCAGCCGCGCTACCGGGTCTACATGGCCACCGACAAGCAGTGGCGCACCTGGTTCGGCGGCCACCGCGACACCTGGGCCATCGGCTACTCCACCTTCCCGCACGCCACCATGACCGAGATCATCCTGAAGATGAGCGCGGCCGGCAGCGGCACCAGGCTGCAGCGGCTGATCCAGCACGAGATGGGCCACGCGGTCACCCTGGGCGGGGTCGACGTGAGCTACCAGTACATCTCCAACCCGCTCATGTGGCTGCAGGAGGGCATCGCCGAATACATCGCCTACGCGCCGCGCCCCGCGACCGCAAGCAGCCGCCTGCCCGAGATCCGCGCCGCGCTCCGCGGCAGCCGGCGGCCGGCGAGCATCGTCCTGCGCCAGCTGTCCGGCAACGCCGGCCTCCGCGAGAGCAGCGTCTTCTACGGCCTGAGCCACTTCGCGGTCGGCTGCCTCGCCCACAAGTACGGCGAGCGCAAGCTCTTCGACTTCGTCTCGCTGGTGCTGCGCGAGCAGGTGAGCGTCGACAAGGCATCGGCCCGGGTCTTCGGTACCCCGTTCCGGCCCGTCGACCGTGCCTGCCGCTCCTGGATCCAGCAGCAGGTCTGACCGTCGCCCGACACTGCTTGCCTGGTCCCCGGCCGTGTGGTGTTCTCGTTGTCCTATGGACGAGAGCTTCGGGTCGGCCGGCTCCGACGAACGCTACGTCGTTCAGATACGCGGGCGCCGATTTCTCGGGAGCGGCTTCTTCGTGCGGCGCAACGTCGTCGCCACCTGCGCGCACGTCGTGGAGGGGTTGACGGGCGAGCTCAGCATCCGGTGGATGGGACGGTCGTACGCGGCCCGCGTGCTGGTCCGGGACCCGCCGGAACGCGGGGACGCCATCGACTATCCCGGGCCGGACGTCGCGTTTCTCGGCGTCGAGGAGGTCGACCATCCGGTTCCGGTGATCGACGGGCAGCCGGTCAAGGCCGGCGGGCCGCCGGCCCTCGTGCCCTGCTACACCGCCTTCAACCCGGACGGGGAGGTCCGCGCGCTGCTGCAGGAGGTGCGCATCACCGGGCGGGAAGAGAGCTTCATCCTGCTGCGCGGTGAGGACCTGCTGCCGGGCATGAGCGGGGCGCCGATCGTCGTCGACGGGCACATCCGGGGGATGGTCAAGTCCGGAACGCCCCTGTCCGGGCAGGGTCCAGGGCCGGGGCGCGCGCTGAACGGCCGGGAACTGGCCAGGACCCTGCGCCGCCACTGGCGGGCGATCGGGCACCACGACACGCAGCGGCCCACGCTGCGGCCGCCGCATCCGGGTGAACCGCTGCATCAGTTGCTTTCGGCGCACGGCGAGGCGGCCAAGCGTTTCCCGTACCGGATCGTGCAGCTCACCGGGCGCCGGCCGCCGTCGTTGTCGGAGGTCTATGTCGAGCAGCGCACCTCACAGCGCCGGACGCGCGGCGCCGACACCGTCTACGAGACCCACCTGCTGCGCCCGACCGCGATGCTCCGCCGTCATCGGCACGTGCTGCTGGTCGGCGGCGCGGGCGGGGGCAAGTCCACCCTGCTGCAGCAGCTGGCCGGCAACACCGCCGGCTGGTGGTGCGGTACGGCCGGGCAGGGTTCGGACGAACCCGAGGCCGGCCGGGTCGCCGCCGTGCTGGTGTCCGCCGCCGACCTCGCCGCCGACCTGCCGTGGTTCGCCATGCTCGCCGGCAGCGTGCAGCGCCGCCTCGGTGGCCTGCTCAGCGAGCCGGTCGGTAGCGACCTGTTCCTCCGCCCGCCCGCGCCGGGCGCCGACTGGCTGGTGTGCGTGGACGGCCTGGACGAGATCCCCGATCGCGAGCTGCGCGGCCAGGTGCTCGCCAATCTCACCTACCACCTGCACCGCTACGGAAGCCGGGTGCGCTATCTGATCGCCAGCCGGAGCCTGCACGACGAGGAGTTCGCCCAGCTGCGGTCCGGCTTCGACGGGGTGGAGGGCAAATACCGCCTGGGCGAGTACTCGCTGCAGGAGTTCGACGACGACGACGTGGCCGCGTTCGCCGCCGGCTGGTTCAAGCCGGCCCCGGAGACCACCGCCGACGAATTCCTGGCCGCCGTCCGCACCGGCCAGCTGACCCAGCTGGTCCGCATCCCGCTGATGGCCACGATCACCGCGATCGTCTACGAGCAGCGCCCCAGCCGGCCGCTGCCGATCGACCGGTTCGGGCTCTACGAACAGTTCGTTCACGTGATGCTGCACCTGCGGGTCTCGCAGAACGATGCGCGCGAGGGCCTGCTGCGCCAGTTCCGGCAGTTCGGCCCGGCCGCGGAGCAGTACGGCGAGAGGCTGGTGGCGGAACGCGAGACGATCCTGCGTCACCTCGCGGTGCGGCACATCGTCGAGCAGATCCCGGTGGCGGAGGCGCTGCGCGAGTGGATCGGCACCCACGCCGCCGAGCGACCGCCGGGCATCGGTCCGGAGCACATCGGTGAGCTCGTCGTCCAGACCGGCCTGGTCTTCCGCACCGGCAACCAGCTGGACTTCCTGCACCGCAGCTTCGCCGAGTTCCTGACCGCCCGGCAGACCGCCGACGGGTTCGACCCGGCCGCCTGGCTGACCGACGTGCGCCTGGACGGCCCCGACAGCCTCGGCCTGTTCCGCTTCGCGGCCTGGATCCGCGCCGGGCACGACCCGCGGCCGATCATCCAGGCCAAGCTCGGCGTCCGCAACCAGCGCCGGCACGAGAACCTGCGGGACGTGGCGATCCTCATCGAGGACGGCGGCATCCTCACCTTCACCGACGGCGGCGTCATCGTCGACCTGACCTGGCGGGCGGTGCGCGAGCACGGCGGGGACGAGCGCAGCGTCGACCTGGTACGCCGGGCGCTGAAGGCGGTCTTCGGCCGGACCCGCGACACCCGCCCGCTGACCGTGCTGCTCGCCGACCGCCGGGCTCCCGTGCACAAGCGGGTGGAGGCGGCCCTGCTGCTGCTGGACCACGGCGCCGAGCACGAACGGCGGCTGGCCCGCGAGCGGCTGGTGGCGTTCGCCTACCGCACCCGGGTGTCCGAGCACGACCGGCTGTGGGCGCTGTTTCAGCTGGCCGAGCACGGCGGCGACCGGGAGCGCAGACACGCGGTGCAGAGCATGGTGGCCCTGGCCGAGACGACGCCGCGGGCCGACGTACGCACCCGGGCCGTCGGCCTGCTCGCGCAGACCGGTGAGCGGATCGCCGCGCTGTCCGCCCTGGTCCGCCGGGCCCTCGAGCCCGACCTGCACATCGACGACCGGATCGCCGCGCTGGACCTGCTGTTCATGTTCGAGCTGATCGTCGACGAGCGGGACGTCGCGCCGGACGAGGAGGCGGCCGGCTGGGAGCTCGACGACGGCATGTGGCGCCCGGCCCGCCGGGGCCGGCTGTCGGATCCGGAGCTGAGCGTGCTGGACGGTGCCCTCCGCGCCGCGCTGATCCGGATGGGCCGGCACGACGCCGCCTCGGCGGCCCTGCTGATCGCGCGGTTCGTGCGGGACCGGGAGCGGCCCTGGATGCGGCGTCTGCGGCTGCTGCAGCAGTTCGACGGTCCGCTCGCTGCCGCCGCCGAGGCCGGCATCCGGATGATGGTCGACGATCCGGGCGCCGATGCCGCCAATCGCGTCACCCTGGTGCGGATGTCCGGCGTCTTCCGCGAGGAACGCGAAGCCATTCTCCTCGCCTGGATCCGCGACCCCGACGCCTCCCCGGGGCTTCGCCAGGCCGCGCTCGACACCCTGGTGGACATCCGGCCCGCGCTCAAGGCGGAGTTCGCCGGCGACCCGGGGCTGGACGTCACGCTGCGCATCGCGGCCCTGCGGCGGCCGCTGCCGGACGTGGCGGCGTTCCGCGAGCTGAGGGGCAGGGTCCGCGCCCTTGCGGCGGACCATCGGCGGCCGCGGGACCGGCTGGTCGTCGGCCTCACGCTGGCGGGTCTCAAGGCGGGCGAGCTCGTCGTACGCGCCCGGGCCGCCTACCGCCGCAGGAAGGAGGCCATCGATTCGATCTCGGCCCACCAGGCGGCCGTCGGCGAGACGCAGGGCGACGACACGGAACGCTCGCAGAAGTCCTGACCCCAGCGGTAGACGAGGTAGGCGGCCAGCCCGGCCAGCAGGACCCGCGGGAAGGCGCGCAGCCGGTCGGAGAGATCCACCGTGGAGCGACTCAGCGCGGACAACGACCCGCCGGACCGCACGACCGTGTTGCCGAATCCGTAGACCACTCCCGCCGGACGCACCCGGACCAGGCGGAACGCCCGGGCGGTCAGGAACTCGACGGCCAGCAGCGACACCGCGCCGGCATGCACGATCACCGGAATCACCCAGTACGCCAGCGTCATCAGCGCGATACGCAGGACGTGGCCGACCAGGATCCGCAGCGCCCAATATGTCAGCAGCACCAGCACCGGGACCAGCAGCAGGCGCTCGACGGCGTCCGGCAGCACGCCCAGCCGGTCCGCGACCCAGGCCGCGACCTCGTCGGCCGTCGTCACCCGGGCTCCTCCTCGCGGGGCAGAAAGCCGGCCAGACGCTCGTTCAGCTCGGCGAACCGGGTCAGCGCGTCCCGCACGACGGCGTCGGATCCCGCCGCGGCCAGCGCCGACCGGGCCAGCTCCCGATCCAGCCGCCAGGCCTCGAGCGGGCCGGCGTCGTCGGTGGCGAACAGGGCGCGCATCAAGCCGGCCACATCGGACTTCGGCTCCACCCGCACGGAGAGCCGCAGGTCCTGAAGTCTCAGGCCGTCAACGTCGAGCACCGGCGGCAGCCGGCCACCCAGGACACGGCCGAGGCGGTCCGGCTCGGCCGTCCCGGTCGGGATGTCGCCGGCGGCGCGGCGCACGGCGGAGCGGCACAGCGACGGCGCGTCCGAGACGCGCTCGGCCACGACGGTCACCGGATCGCGCGCGACCCACTGGCCGACCGCCTCGGCGACCAGGCTGCCGCCCGGCCAGTCGGCGGCGAGCTCCCAGCTGATCGCGAACGGATGCGGCGCGAGATCCACCTGGAAGAGCACGAGCGGGCCGCGCCAGAACAGCTCGCCGGCCGTGTAGCCACCGGCCGGACAGCTCAGCCGGCCGCCGCGGGAACGGAACACGAACGTGGTGCCGGCCGGGGGAATCCGTGCCGTCCGCAACGGGAACCGGCGCAGCTCCTCGATCCGCACGATCGGGTTGTCGGTGTGCCGACGCTCGAGCAACTGTTGAGTGGCGACGCCGGACAACTATCCTCCTCACCAGGGAAGCCAAATCTTAACGAGGTTGCCGGGAAGAGGCGATGGTGCAGTTCGAGCATCCCGACGACATCCCCGGCACCGCGGTGTGGTCGGCCGACGGCCACTCACGGGGGCGCATCGGCGCGGTGCACATCCCGTACGGGATGATCCAGCCGCTCTTCGTGCAGTTCCCGGCCGGCGCACCCCGCCAGCGGCTGGTGCCGACCGTCGACGCCGAATTGCGGGACCGGGGTCTGGTGCTGGGCTACTCCGACGAGGTCATCGACGGCGGGCCGACCGTCGAGGGCGGCGCGGTGCTCTCCGCGGGCGAGGCCGCCTACGCCGCGGCCTACTACGGCGTGAAGATCGACCTCGGCGGTGCGGCGCTGACCGAGCGGCGCACCGGCGTCGGCGACGTCGGCTCGCTCCACCCCGGCGTTCGCAGGTTGCCGCCGGTGACCACCGACCCGGAACTTCCCCCGATCGTGGTGATCAACCCCGGCCTGCACGAGGGCCCGGCCCGGTGACCGATCATCTGGACCAGGCCAACGAGCGCTTCCGGGACGCGGCGAAGTGGCTGATCGCCAGCTCCGCCGCGGTCGGTGCCACGTTGATCGCGGGCAGCCAGCTGTCCAGCATCGGCCGCCTGCCGGTCGGATGGCCGGACGACGTGGCCGGCGCACGCCTCTGGGTCGCGGTGCTCGGCGCGGTCATCGCCCTGGTGGGGGTGGTCTGCATCATCTGGGCCGGCGCCCGGCTCATCCCGCCGCGGCTGGTGCTGATCGGCGAGCTGGCGGACGCCTGGGACGCGCCACCCGGCCCGCTCGCGCCGGTCGTGCGGTTCTTCCGGCAGCATCCCAAGTATCTGCAGGGGCCGGCCACCCCGCAGGCGGTCATCGAGCGTCGTCAGCGCCTGGTCGACCAGCTCAAGGAGGACGACGAGGAGGCGGCCGAGAAGCGCCGGGAGCGCATCTCGGAGATGGACCAGCGCATCACCGCGATCGAGCAGATGGCCAACCACCAGGCGCTGCGCGCCGACTTCACCCGTACGCTGCGGCTCATGCTGCCGGCGGTCGCGGCGGTCGCTTTCGGCATGGTCGCGTTCGCCTGGGCCGCGAACCCGCCGCCGGCCGCCCCCGGCCCGGATCTGCGCAACGCGAAGCTGGTCGGAGCGTTCCTGCGCGACGCCGACCTGCGTAACGCCAAGCTGGACGGCGCCGACCTGACCCGGGCGGACCTGACCGGCGCGAAGCTGGAGGGCGCGTCGCTGGTCAAGGTCGTCTGGCAGGACACGATCTGCCCGGACGGCTCCAACAGCCGTGAGAACGCCGGCACCTGCGCCGGCCACCTATGAACCGAGCGGTTCATCTCCGTTCCCGGAAACACGCCGGACGCAGAGAAGCCAGTCCTCCCAGGCTGCCGGGTCCGACGAGGCTCCGGCCTCGGCCGGTTGGATGTCGCCGAGCACATCACGAACCTCGGCCTGCTGAAAGCGGCGCCGGTAGGCATCCAGGTAGAGGTACATCGCCTTGAACGCCTGCTCCGGCGTCAGCGCACCAGGCCGCGCAGGGGATCCCAGGTGCCCGGCGTCGCGTTCACCCCGCCGTTCGTGATCTGCCCGTTCCGCACCCGTGCCCACACCTGACTCCCGTCGGTTCGCGTCTGCGCGTACCAGTCGTTTCCATACTGGTCCTGACCCAGGTAGTTCTGCTTGTTGTTTGCGGTCCCCTCCAGGAGCGATCGATTCGCGGACGTATCCTCCCTGAGATGACCAGGTGAATCCCGGAAGATGTGCCCCGCGGCATTCTCGAGGATGGAGATCGCTGCCGCTGCCGACGGATGCGCGGCAGGGGGCGGGTCCGGCGGGCTGGAGAACAGGGTGATGACCTCATCGTCGGCGAGCCCGTTGAGATAGATCGGATCGCCGGTTTCGTTGTCGACGACGTAGGGCCCGAAACTCTTCCGGAGAACGTCGGCACGCTCGTGCTTCGTCATCACCAGACCGAGGTCGAAGCTGTGCAGCCACCACCAGAAATCACCGTGCTTCTCGCCGCTGGCTCCCGCGCCGGCGAGTGGCGGCGCGGCCTGCGACGGCGCCCGGGCGTTGCCGGTGAACGGCGCTCCCGCGGAGTTACCCGTGAACGGTGCCTGCTCCTCGGCCTGGGGCGTCACCGAATCCGGCATGACCGCCGTCTCCGGCGTCTGATCGAGCGGGGCCGGGGCCGCCAGGGGCCCGATGCCGAGGTTGGCCGACCAGGTGCCGTTGGCCAGTGAGACGGGCTCGGCCGTTCCAGCCGTCGCCGACGCCGACGATGTAGGGGTGGCGGTGATGCCCGCGCCGAGCCAGGCCTTTATACGTTCCTCGGTGCTGACGAGTGGATCGCGGTGCGCGGCGCCCAGGTGCGGCGTGGCGAAGGCCCGGTTACCCAGGGTGAAGTACAGCTCCGACGTGAGTATCCAGTTGTAGAGGTCGCGAACGTCCGCCTTCGACGCTTGCTGCTCATCGTCCGGGGCGTGGCCGGTGGGGTCCGTGTACCTGACCGGATTGTTGTAGGCGTAGCTGTACCGATTGAGGGATTGAGCGTTCGACGGGTCGGGGATGACGCTGTCGGCGGAGACCATCCGTGCCAGCTTCGGGTCGTACGCGCGGGCGACCATGTCGATGAGCTGGGTGTCTCCGATGTAGCGCTGGCCGGTGTAGCCGATCGATTCGGAGCGCCGGTCGGGGTTCAGGCTCTGACCGAACGGCGTGTAGTTCTTCCGGCTGATCATGTTGCCCTGCTGGCCGGCGATGACGCGTGGCGAGCCGAGCCGGTCACACGTGTACCAAACTCGTTCGGTGCCCTGGTGCCGGGCTATGAGCAACGGACCCGCATAGATGTATTTTGTGAGTGTGCCCTGGGCGGTCACGTCGGCCAGCCGGCCGTAAGACCTCGTTACGCCGGAACGGCTGATCTGCTCCACTCGATTGCCGTCGGCATCATAAAGATTGGCGATGACGCCGGCATCTTTGTCCGCGACTGCGGCGAGCTGCCCGTCGCTGTTCCAGGTGAGCCTTCGGTATGTGCTCGCGACTGTCTTCTTCTCAGCGTTGGCAGGAAGCCGGATCCGTTGGCCGGGGAAGATCAGATTCGGGTTGACGAATCGGCCGCCCGCGGTTTTGGGATATGGGCTGCCCTTGTTGAGGGCGAAAACCTCCGGCCACCGCGTCGGGTCGCCGAGGAGGTTGGCGGCGATCACCCACAGGCTGTCGGCACGCTTGCCGGGTCGATGGGCTTTGACGGTGTATTGCTTTACGGGTCCGGAGGTGACCCGGGTGGCCTCGGTCATATTGCCCGCGCGGTCATACCTGTAGTTGTTGTTCCCGGCGGTGGTGACGGCGTGCGGGCCGGCACAGGCAGTCGCACATGCGCGGCGTGCGGGATAGCGATATGGGCCGACCGCGGAGTTGTACGTCAGGTTGTCGAGGTCGTCGTATCGAAGTTGCTGCTTCCAGGTGCCCGTCGCGGTGGTCAGTCGCCCGATGGCGTCGTAGCCGTAGGTTTCCCGGAATTTGTTGCTGCCGGAACTTTCGGACTTGACCAGGCCATTGGCTTCCCGAACGAATGTGCTGTCGAAGAGCGCCCTGCCCTGGCGGTCCCGGAGTAGTTGCCCATCGAGCCATCCGCGTACGGGGCTGTACCGCCATTGGGCGGTCGTATGGTTTGCGTATTCGATGGAGGTCAGCTGATCCTGGGCGTCATATCTCATGTCGAGGACGTAACCGGAGATGCCGGCGAGGTGGCCCGCCTTGTCGTACCTGTAGGTGAGTTCCTCCTTGTCGGGATAGCCGATGGATTGAAGTCGGCCGAGAGCGTCCGGATGGCTCGTGAAGGTCCGGCTGTCGCCGCGTATGCAGCGTTTCTCCTGGATGATCTGGCCGCTGATGTCGTAGGTCAGGCTGCGGGAGATCTTATTCGGACAGTCGGCACCGGACGCGTCCTGCGAGCTGGTGAGGCGGCCGACGGCCGGGCCGTGCCCGGGCTCGTCGTAGCGCCAGGTGCTCGTGGCGTTCGTGTGCAGATCATGCTTGGTTGTCCGGCGATTGAGTCTGTCGTAGGCGTACCCGACCGCGCGCCCCCGAGCGTCGGTCCGGCGCAGGAGGTTGCCGGCCGGGTCATATCGCAAGCGCGTGACTCCGCTGTCGGGATCCTGTTCGGAGGTCTTTCGGCCGAGGGTGTCGAACCGATTGCGGATGACATTGCCCGCATGATCGGTGATCGCGATCAGTTCATCGACGGCGTTGTAGGCGTAGCGGGTGGTGGC
Source organism: Actinoplanes sp. NPDC026623 (assembly GCF_040638275.1). Taxonomy (NCBI): domain Bacteria; kingdom Bacillati; phylum Actinomycetota; class Actinomycetes; order Micromonosporales; family Micromonosporaceae; genus Actinoplanes; species Actinoplanes sp. NPDC026623. The sequence continues at coordinate 68,456 of NZ_JBEZXZ010000019.1, forward strand.
GACCCGGTTTCCCCTGGATGGTTGTTCGGAGACGGCAAGGTCGCCCCATCCGTCATACAGCTGGGTGCGGCCGCGACCGGTCTCATCGCGGACCCGCACCGCGGCCAGGCCGTTGCGGATGCTGTACCTGCGAGTGGCGACGGTGCCGTCGGCGTGTGTCAGCTTCACCTGCCGCCCGGCGGCGTCGTAGTCGATCGACTCCCACGCCGGTGTCTCGCCGGCAAAATGCGCAACGGTGGTACGCCACGGCTTGGTGGAACCGTCGGTGTAGTCACTGCGGATCTCGGTGACCTGGGAGCCGTCGCCGCCGGGACGTTCGATCAGGTAGACCCGGCCGAGCCCGTCGGTGTAGGTGCGCTCCCACAGGGCGATCCCCGGGGCGGTCAGGTCATGCAGCGTGACGGTGCCCGCGGCCGCGTCGGTCCGGTAGGTCAGCTTCTCGGCGCTGCCGCCGGGAAACCTGGTCGTGTCCAATCTGCCCAGCGCGTCATATGTGCGCCGGGTCATGGCCTGGTTGGCGTCCACCAGCAGCAACGGGGACTCTGCCCGCCTGTCCCATGGCTCCGGCCACCGGCTGCATTGCTGGAGAGCGTTGCATACGCGTATCGGGTACAGGTGCAGTTGTGGGTCGAAGATCGTGGTTGTGGTGTTGTGGTTGGCGTCGGTGATCGAAACCTGGTTGCCGAACCGGTCGTAGCCGTTCTCGCCCGTCACGACGTAGGAGCCGGAACTGTCGTCCCAGTCGCGTGTCAGTGTTGGCAGACCGCGCGGCGACGGGGGCAGCCGGTCACAGTCGGCGGACGTGTCGTCGTCGTAACAGGTGAGCCGGCCACGCAGGGCACGGTCCGGCCGTCTCGGGTCGATCGTCCGGGTCAGGCGTGGCAGCGCCTGAAGCCACCGCTCATGGTCATGGAGGTAGGAGACGTCCACGCGTCGCCGGCGCCCGGTTCCGGCGGCCTGCTCCACCGTGCTCGTGACATTTCCGAAGGCGTCGTGGGTGAGTTCCGTGCTGGAGGTCGCGCACACCCCGGCCGCGCAGTTGCTCACCGCCGTCTCCACCAGCAGGTCGATCTGCGGAAGATCTCCGCGCGGCCGGTAGCGGGAGCGAGTGACGCGCAGCAACTCCTGTCCGGCCGTCACCTCATCGAGCACCGGCTGCACGATTCCGGACGGGAAGACATCGCGGACAACGTGTTCGGCGTATGCCGGGCGATTGATCGACGGCCGGTGGGTGGCCCAGGTTTCGCTCCAGGCCACCGGCTGACGCAGCTCCGCGGAGTAACGCAGGCACGCGTAACGTGTCGTGGTCGTGTCCGCGGTTCGAGTGGGTGCCTCGCTGGTGGTCACCTCGGCGACGACCGGGACCGCCGACGCGCCGCTGGGCAGGCGGCAGCCGGGTTCGGTGACCGCGTCGCCGTCGTACATGGTCGTGGCGGACGTGTAGCCGATCTTGGTGGACGCGCCGAGTCCGTTGGTGATTCCGGTGATCACGTTGCGGGGCGCGGTGGACGTGTAACCCGAGACGGTGAGCGCGTTGCGGCGCGCGTCGATGCGTACCGTGGCGGCGGGGCCCGTTCCGTCCCAGGCGCCGACCCGCCAGGCCGCCGACGCGGGCGGCCCGACCGTCGCGTCTGCGGGCGAGCCGGCCAGGGTCCAGCCCCCGTCGCCGGTGGAGAAGGCCGTTTGAAATGCCAGCTCCGCGCCGCGGTTGAAAACGCGGACCAGATCGCCGCGTCCGTCGTGGTCGATGTCGGCCGGCGTCCAGTGCTGGCTGTCCGCGCCGGCCCACGCGCCGCCGGTGGCCGCGCCGATGCGCTGGGTTCGTGGGCTGAAGGTACCGTCACCGTGGCTGAGCAGCGTCTCGACCAGCACGGACCCGGCGCGGTCCACGCTCACCCGGACCAAATCGACCGCCCCGTCGCCGTTGACATCCAGGCCGTGCCACATCGGTTCGTCGCCGCCGGACAGCACCATGTCGCTGATCGGGGACGGTGCGGTGGATCCGGCGGGCAGCTCCGGGCCCACCACGACCTCGCCGGGAACGGTCTTCCAGGCGCCGTCGCGTCGCAGCAGGGTGGTCACCTCGCCCGTCCGGGAATTCACGTGGACGAGGTCCGCCGCGCCGTTAGCATCGAGGTCGGCGGGATACCAGTGAAGCGTGTCCGCCCGGGCCGGCGCCGGGACCTCGGATGGTGTCAGGGCGTCGTCGATCCGCCAATCGCCGTCCGGCTGACCCAGATATGCGTAGACCCCCGGGAACTCGCTTACCCGCACCAGATCGTCACAGCCGTCGCCGTTGACGTCGGCGACCGACCACCGGCCCCCGCGGAGCAGCGGATAGCTGTCCGCCGCCTGCCAGCCGTGCGCGCCGCCGGCGAGCAGGACGGTGACGTCGTCGTCGAGATTGACCAGGTCCGTGCGGCGGTCGCAGTTGACGTCGGCGACCAGCCAGCCGCGCTGCGCCAGGCGGGTGCCGATCGGCACCGTGACCGGATCCACGCGCTGATAGGTGGCGTCGGCGCGTTGCTGGAAGACGCGCACCTGCAGGCCGGCGGCGGCCATCGTCGGATACAGCAGGTCCTGGCGGCCGTCGGCGTTGACGTCGCCGGACAGGACGTTGGCCGGCGACGCGGCCGCGGGAGTGGGATCGGCATCCAGCGCGCTCCACGGCGCCAGCTTGCTTCCCGCCGTTTCGTTCCAGTGAGCGAACAGCACATCGTCCTGGCCGTCGCCGTTGATGTCACCGGTGGTGGTCATGACCTGTTGGTCCGCGCGGGTCCCGCAGTGATCGATGCAGAATCCGGACCAGTCGCGAACGGTTGCCGGCGTCGGCGTCCAGTTCCCGCGCCGATCCGACAGCACGCGGACTGTGCGCTGGGTCCTCGCTGAGTTGTCGCCGTTGGTGACCAGTGCGATGTCACCGCTGCCGTCCGCGTTGAAGTCGCCGACGAGCCAGCGGCGGGGAATGGGATGGACGGCGATGCCGCCGGCGGGCGCGAAGACCGTGATCGACGTGAGCGTGTCGTTGCTCAACGGGGTGGTACCGGCCGTCGCCTGGCCGTAGGAGCCGTCGCCGCGTGAATAGCTGGTCCAGGCCGCGATCGTCGCGCCCTGGCCGGGCCGGAGCACGATCAGATCGGTACGCCCGTCGCCGTCCGCATCGGTCCAGAAGCTCGGGACGCCGGTCGCGATGAGGGCCTCACAGTTACGTCCACTGGGGCATTTTCCGACTCCGTCCCGGCTCTCTACCGCCCAGGCCTGGCCGGTGTCCTGCATACGGGTGCCGAAGCCGCCGGCCCCATCGGAGATCGCCGTGAAGATCCTCGCGGTCGCCGAGGGCTGCGGCGGCGTGAGGTTACCCGGCTGGAAGCCGACAAGATCCTCTCTGAGGTCGCCGTTGACGTCGGCAAGCTGGAAATTCTCGTCCCTGTCAGTGGGCAGGGCACCGCCCTGCCAGCAGACCGCATGGGTGCCGCCGGACTCGAACAGGCCCGTGCCGACACCGATTGCTGTCCGCAGGGACCACGAGCACGGTCCCGGCGGGACGGGATTTCCCTGACCGACGGCGACGACGTCGGCCAGGCCGTCACCGGTGACGTCTCCCATCAGCAAGCGGCGTGGCTGCTGGCCGAGCGATGGCAACTGCTGCGGGGCACCGCTGTCCAGCAGGCCACTCGGATAGGTGTCACGACCGAAGACCGTCAGCGCCCGCTCTCCCTCGACCAGGGTGAGGTCCTGGATACCGTCGCCCTCCACGTCTCCCACGAGGGCCGAGAAGTTCGTGTACTGGTGAAGCGCGCCGGTCGGCGAAGGCACCTGTTGATGCATCAGGCGGTAGCCGCCGTTGACCTGCGTGAACTCGATGTGCAGGTCGAATACGTGATTGTTCGTCGGTGTGATGAGCGCGAAGTCGCTGCGCCGGTCACCATTGAAATCGAAGGACAGCCACCGCGCCGGACCATTGAGCAGCATCGGCCAGCCCACCTGACCCTGTGCGCCCCCGTCGAGGGTGACAGAGAATCGGGTCGAGTCGTCGGGACCCGGAGGCCAATTCGCCGCCCAGTCCTCCACCTCGGCCGACGGGCCGGTCTTCCAGGCCGTGGCATCTTCCGATTGCGGGCCCGCGAACGTTGTGGGTGGCAGAGACGTCGGGCCGTGCACCCCATTGGCGTCAACCGTGGCGTCACTGCCGTACTGCTGCACGGATTGGAGAAAGGATGCCTCGGCACCTTGAATTACCTGCGTGGCAGGCCCGGGCCGGGTGCCGTAACGCAGCAGGTAGGCCCGGATGCGTCGACCACCGGCGAATTCGTCGATCACCTGCAGCCTGGTGGAGTTGATTACCAGGCCGGCGCCGGTGGCCACCCGGATGGGGTCCGGGCGAGCCTCGGTCTGGAATCGGATCTCGACATCCCCGTAGCGAATCGCTCGCAGCACGCCGACCTGTAAACCCTGCGAGGGTGCCCAGTCGTAGGTTACGGAATTGCCGCTGAGGTCCGCGACTCTCGTCAGGCGCCATTCCAGCACGCCCCGGGCGGTGACCAGTCCCGGCTCGTAGATCGCCTTGACACCGTCGGTGCGCCATACGATCCAGCGCGGACCTCCGTTGTCGCCCTTGCCCAGCAACGGGTTCCCTTCCGCCGCGATCCGCTGGAAGGTTTCCACCCGTGTCGTGTATGCCGCCGTGCCGGGTAGCCGATGGGCGCAGCTCGGGCTGTGCGCCTCCGAGCCCTCGGCGCCCGGGCCCGGACAGGCGACGAGGTCATTACCGTCGAGTGCGAACGTGTCGCCGGCATCCCATTGCGGTAGGCCGTGCCTCATCGATTGGCGCCGCAGAGTCGACACGCCCTGGAGGTTCCAGCCTTGTCCGATCCAGCCGTTGGGTCCCGACGACGAATAGGACAGGCCGAGTCGCGGCTCAAGGGCATGAAACGGTGGCACCTTGATCGCGACAGACGTCTTGAATCCGCCTGTCGGCCCGACATCGGCGGCGGCCGGTGAGGCGAGCCCCATCCACAGCATGAACAGGCCGGCCAGGAACAGCAATCCGCGGCATACGGCAAACAGCACCGTCCTCGGCCGCCAGGTCGGAATCTTAAGACGCCATGGGGAAGGACGAATGTCCGGGGAAAGGTCACACGCCGGCGCCGGTTTTGCAATGTCATGTGACCTGGACGGCCCGGTTACCGCCATGGGTGCTCCTCGACCGTCGCCCGCTTGGAAAAGGCTCTCCCCGGCCGTGATGCCTGTCAATCAGACAGTACGTGATCTGACATTCGGCGTATTGCCGCATTCACGCCTGGCAGTATCGCTTCGTAGTGACCCCGGCCCGTGAGGATTCGGTCATGTCCTATCTGGAAAATTCGAGCTTCGAGTCCTACCAACTCCAGCAGGGGTGGGTGCGGGTCAACCTCCCTGAGGCGGTTCAACTCGTGTATGTGGGCGGCGGGATCGCCAAGACCGGCAGCTGGGTCATGGAGTTGAGGAGCTCCGTCCCGGGCGGATCGATGGGGCAGGACGTCGTGGTGCAGGCGCCGAGCGTCTCGTGCTTCGCCTGGCTGCGCGCCAAGAACGCCATGGCGGAAGGCACGCTGGCGCTCTGGCGGCTGAACACCGGCCACGTCTCAACCGCCGAATTTCGGGTGAGCACCACCTGGACGCTGATCACCAACACGCTCGACCTGCGGTTTGCCGGCCGGCTGGATCCTCAGTCGATCAGGGTCGAGTTCTATCTCAATTCCGTCGACGACAGCCTGTACATCGACAGCGCGAACCTCTTCTGACGGTGCCTCCGTCAGCGGATCGTGGCGACGAGGCGCCTCAGGCTGGCGGCGGCGGGCGGACCCCAGGTGGGTTTGCCGCCTGGGCCGTCGTCGGCGCCGACGAAGGTGCAGCCGAGGGCGCGCCACACCGCCCAGCCGCGGGCGCGGCGCAGGGTGGGGGCGTCCGGGGCCGGCCGGTAGGCCGCGTGGAAGCGGTCGGCGGCGCCGTCCGGCAGCAGGATCCACGCGGCGGCCAGGTCGCAGGCCGGGTCGCCGGCGCAGAGGGCGCCGAAGTCGACCACGCCGCAGAGGGAGCCGTCGGCGGTGAGGACGTTGGCCGGGTGCAGGTCGGCGTGGATCCACTGTGCCGGGCCGGTCCATTCGGGAGCGGCGACCGCGTCCCGCCAGACGGCGAGCACGGCGTCCGGGTCCTCGATCAGCCCGCGTTCGGCGGCGGCGGCGATCCCCTCGGTGACGCCGGCGTCCTGGTCGGCGAGCGGGCCGCCGCGGTCCTGGACGGCGGGCGCGCCGCCGGGCGCGGGCCGGTGGAGAGCCGTCAGGAAGGCGGCCAGCGACTCGGCCGCGTCCGCGGCGCGCGTGACGGGGGCCTGGTCGGCGGGCGCGCCCGGGACCCAGGTGGTGACGAGCCAGGGCCGGGGGAACCGCTCGGAGGGTTCGCCGAGCCGCTGCGGCACGGGCACCGGCAGGGGGAGGAGCGGGGCCAGCGCCGGCACCCAGGCGTGCTCCTTGCGCAGCAGCGCGTCCGCGTCCCCGGTCGCCCAGGGAAGCCGGACGGCGAGGTCGTCGCCGAGCCGCCACAGCTGGTTGGCCCAGCCGCGCGCGCCCGGGCGCACCGGGTGGCCGGCGAGGTCGGGGTGCTGCTCACGCACCAGGGCCCGGACGAGTTCCGCGGTGATCTCGATCGTCGCGTGTGACATGTGGACGAGGCTATTTGACCTCGCGCAGCCGGCCGGTCTCGACCTCGTAGACGAAGCCGCGTACCGACTCCTTCGCCGGGATGAACGGGTCGTCGAGGATGCGGCGGACGGACTGCCGCACGTCCTCGTCGATGTCGGTGAACGCCTCGGCGGCCCACGACGGCTTGATGCCGACCTCGGCCTGGATGCTCGCCTTGAAATCGTCGTCGGTGAAGGTCAGCATGCCGCACCCGGTGTGGTGGATCAGGATGATCTCGGTGGTGCCGAGCAGCCGCTGGCTGATGGCCAGGCTGCGCAACTCGTCGGCGGTGACGACCCCGCCGGCGTTGCGGATGACGTGCGCGTCGCCCTCGGCGAGCCCCAGCAGCCCGTACGGGTTGAGCCGGGCGTCCATGCAGGCGAGCACGGCCACGCGCTTGGCCGGCGGCAGCGGCAGGTCGCCCTTGTCGAAGCCCGCCGCATAGCGCTCGGCGTTCTGCAGCAGTTCGTCGGTCACGCTCACGGTCGTGTCTCCCTGGTCGGCGGGTGGTGACGGCAAGAGGTCCTACGGGATCGTATCCCTACTTGTGTAATAGGAGATAGCCCCCCAGGACCGTCCTGCCGCCCACCGTGATCAGCCGCCGTGCTCGTGCGGGGCGCCGATGCTGTAGATCAGGGTGGACAGGGCGATCAGCGTCAGGAAGACGCGGATCCTCACCCGCGGATCAGCCGCCTTGTTCATAAGGTGCCCCGATCGTGTAGAGCAGCGTCGCCAGGGTCGTCAGGGCGAAGACGGCGATGGTGATGCGCCGCCACGCGATTGTCTGTGTCATCGGTCGACTCCCATCGGTCGGTACGGTTCGGGGTCGATGCTCAGCTGCCCTCGGTCATCGGCGCGCCGACCGGGTAGAGCAGGGTCACCAGCGCCGCCAGCGTGAAGATCGCCATGGCGATGCGCCGCCCGCTCAGTGTGTGGATCATGATTCACCTCCTCCGCTGGGCTGTTCCTCCGGCACCTGCGCATCGCGATCACGACGAATGCGCAGGTGCCGCCCCCGATCAGAAGGTCGCCGAGGCTGACGACCGCGTGCAGTGGCTGGACCGCGATGGTGTCGCCGAGGACGGCGAGCCGGGTGCCCGGGCCGGCCGGCTCGTTCTTCGGCGTCCGCGCCCCGGGGCGCAGCCCGGCGTCGCCGGCCGCCGCGGGGGCGTAGGGCATCCGGCCGTTGAGCGCGATGGCCAGCCCGTTGAGCGACGCGCCGAGCACGATCACGACGGCGGCCGCCCGGATCGCCCGCGGCCACCCCGGAATGTTGACGGCCAGCCAGGTCAGCACGACGGCGAAGACCACCACAAGCAACGGCGGGCCGCCGATCGAATACTGCGCGTACTGCACGCCCGCGGCGAGCCACACGAGCCAGAGCGCCCTGACCCTGATGGTGCGGAAGCCGGCGAGGCGGCCGCCGAGCAGGTATCCCAGAGCGACGCCGACGGCCGACGGTGCGATCGTCAACAGCAGAAACCTGATCGGCACCGCAGGGCTCCTCTCGTCGGCGCTGCGGTCAGCCAACCCGACCGTCCGGTGTGGGCGGTGGTTCACCGACGAACTCCGGACCGGACGGGCAACGGCGCTGGCGGCGGGGGCTCGGGGAACACGGATCGCCGGACGACACCGGCTACGGTGAGCCCGTGGCTGTTTCGCGAGATACGGGCCCGGTGGCCGCGTTCTGTGCCGGACTGCGGCGGCGGTGGCAGGCGTCCGGGCGCGACCTGCCGGGCGTGGCGCGCGACGTGGGAATCAGCAGGACGCAGCTCTACGCGATTCTCAACGGTGAGATCAGGCGCCCGCCGGACTTCGACCATCTGGTGCGGCCGCTGATCCGGGCGTGCGGCGGCACCGACGCCGACGTGGCGGACTGGCGGCGCCGCCACGAGATCCTCGTCGGCGTCCACGCGGAGACCCGCCGCCGGCCGGCCTCCCGGGCGCCGGCGCAGTTGCCCCTGGACGTCGAGGATTTCGTCGGCCGCGCCGCCGCACTCGCCGCGCTGGACGCCGCGGCGGCCCGGGTGGTGACCGTCACCGGCACGGCCGGCATCGGCAAGACCGCGCTGGTCGTGCACTGGGCCTACGGCGCCGCCAGGGGCTTTCCCGACGGTCAGCTCTACGTCAATCTGCGCGGCTTCGACCGCGACGACGAGGTCGTCGATCCCGCGGACGCCATCCGCGGCTTCCTCGACGCGCTGGGCGTCGAGCCGCGGCAGGTGCCGGCCGACCGGGACGGGCAGGCGACGCTGTACCGCAGCATGACGGCGGGGCTCCGGCTGCTGGTGATCCTGGACAACGCCCGCGACGCCGACCAGGTCCGGCCGCTGCTGTCCGGAGGGCCGGCCGTCCGTACCGTCGTCACCAGCCGCAATCGGCTGGGCGCGCTGGCCGCCGAGGCCGGCGCGCACCCTCTGGTCCTGGACCTGCCGGATCGGGCGGAGGCGGTCG
>NZ_JBEZXZ010000020.1:0-77612 GCF_040638275.1 Actinoplanes sp. NPDC026623
CAGGATCAAACTCTCCAACAAAAACCTGTTGAAAAACTCTCCCAGCAACAAAAAACAAATTCTGTTGCCAAAGGAAAACCACAACCAGAACACCCACCCCAAAAGGCAAGCGAACCAGCCATGACAAAACCAATTGGCACTGGCTTATCTAGCACCCTGTTGAGTTCTCAAAGAACAACCACACACCGGAAAACCGTCACCCTCACCAGGCAACCCGTCCCCGGGGCACTCGCTCAACTTTACTCGCGCTATTTCTCTGCGTCAAATCCAGTGTTTCCCGGTTTGCTTCAGAGCATTTCCCGCAAGTTCCCCAAATCCGTTACTTCGAATTGGGCCGCGCACGACCCTACCCGATGCAATTTCCTTGGAGTTTGGCAGGACGGCCGGTAGCTGATCTCCCCGATCTCTCGGTTCGTTCTGCTTGCCTCGCCCGTTTCCCTGCCGGCTCGCAAAACATTACCCGGTCCTACCCAGAGCGCCAAATCGGCCCCCCGTGTCCCGGACCACAGCACCGGGGAAGGCCCTCCGGCGCACCGCCATACCGGCCCTGACCTGGGATTTGAGCGGCCCGGCGCACCAAAGAGGGCGGCGCCCGGCCTCGGCCGGACGCCGCCCCTGCGATCGGACCCGGCCGGTTACCGGAGCACCTCGACACCGGCGAAGGTGCGCTTGCCCTTGCGCAGGACCAGGAAGCGGCCCTGCAGAAGCGCCGACTCCGGCACCGTCGCCTCCGGGTCGGTGATGCGCTCGTTGTTCAGGTAGGCGCCGCCCTCGGCGATCGTCCGGCGCGCCTCTCCCCCGCTCTTGACCAGCCCGGCGGTCTGCAGCAGCGCCGTCACCGCCGGGAGCTCACCGCGTACCTCGGTGAGGCCGGCCTCGGACAGCGCGGCCCGCAGCGTGTCCGCCGAGAGCTCGTCCAGGGATCCGCGGCCGAACAGCGCCTGGCTGGCCGCGACCGCCTGCCGGGCCTCCTCCTCGCCGTGCACCAGGGCGGTGAGCTCCCAGGCCAGCTCGCGCTGCGCCAGGCGGGCCTGCGGCCGCTCGGCGGTGGCCTTCTCCAGCTCCTCGATCTCCTCGCGGGTCTTGAAGCTGAAGTAGCGCAGGTAGCCGTTGACGTCGCGGTCGTCCGCGTTCACCCAGAACTGGTAGAACGCGTAGGGCGAGGTCATGGTCGGGTCGATCCAGACGGCGCCACCCTCGCTCTTGCCGAACTTGGTGCCGTCCGCCTTCAGGACCAGGGGCGTGGTGAACGCGTGCACCGGGCCCGCACCCCGCCTGCGCACGAAGTCGACGCCCGCGGTGATGTTGCCCCACTGGTCGGATCCGCCGAACTGCAGCGAGCAGTCGTGCCGGCGGTGCAGCTCGTAGAAGTCGTTCGCCTGCAGCAGCTGGTAGCTGAACTCGGTGTAGCTGATCCCGGTCTCGAGGCGGTTCTTGACGACGTCGCGGGCCAGCATCTTGTTGATCGGGAAGTGCTTGCCGACGTCGCGCAGGAAGTCGACGACCGACAGCTCGCCGGTCCAGTCCAGGTTGTTGACGATCGTCGCCGCGTTCGCGCCCTCGTAGGTGACGAACGGGGACAGCTGGTCACGAATGCGCAGCACCCAGCCGGCGGTCACCTCACGCGGGTTCAGCACGCGCTCGGCGGACTTGCCGCCCGGGTCGCCGATCTGGCCCGTCGCGCCGCCGACCAGCAGCAGCGGCCGGTGCCCGGCCAGCTGCAGGCGGCGGGCCGTGACGACCTGCATCAGGTTGCCGACGTGAATGGACGCCGCGGTCGGGTCGAAGCCCACATAGAACGTGATCGGGCCGCCCTCGAGGTGCTTGCGCAGCTCCTCGGGGTCGGTGGAGTCCTGGATCAGTCCGCGCCACTGCATGTCGTCAACGAGAGTCACCGCCGAATTGTCGCGCATCTCCCGGGCCCGGTCACACCGGGTTTCGGGATGCCCTCCTCGCGCCCGGATGCGAGGCTGATGCCATGACCCGCCTGGCAAAGGTCGACCTGTCCGCCACGCTCGCGAAGAAGGACGGCCGGCGGCGCCTCGAGACCGCGCAGCAGCGCCTGCTGCGGCTCCGGCTGCTGCTGGGCGGCCAACTCGGCCACCACAAGATCGGCCCGCCGCTCTGCGTGCTGTTCGAGGGCTGGGACGCCTCCGGCAAGGGCGGCGCCATCAAGCGCCTCGTCGCCCCCCTCGACCCCCGGCACGTCCGGGTCTCCCAGTTCGCCGCGCCCACCTACGACGAGAAGCGGCACCACTTCCTGCAGCGGTTCTGGCCCGTCCTGCCCGGCTGGGGCGGCATGACCGTCCTCGATCGCTCCTGGTACGGCCGCGTCCTCGTCGAACGCGTCGAGGGCTTCGCCTCGAAGGAGCAGTGGACCCGCGCCTACGACGAGATCGTCGAGTTCGAGCGCACCCTCACCGCCGAGGGCATGATCCTGATCAAGTTCTGGATGCACGTCTCCCCCGAGGAACAGCTCCGCCGCTTCGAGGCCCGCGCCCAGGACCCGCTGCGCTCGTGGAAGCTCACCGACGAGGACTGGCGAAACCGCGAGCGCCGCGACGACTACGAAGCCGCCATCGAGGCCATGCTCACCAGGACCGACAAGCGGCGGGCACCCTGGAAGATCGTCGCCGGTGACAGCAAGCCCTACGCCAGGGTCGCCGTCCTCGAACACGTCTGCCGCACCCTCGAGACCGACCTCACCGCCCGGGGCTACGACCTGCACGACGCCGACTGACGCGGCGGCCCGGGTCAGCTCTTCGGGTTGTAGGCCGGCAGTCCCAGGGTCTCCCGGATGCCGGCCTGCACCTGCTCCACCGCCGTTCCCGCGTAGACGTCGTGGATGACCTCCTTGCGGCGGAACAGCTCGAGCACCGGCCTGGTCTTCTCGTAGTAGTCGCGCAGCCGGGCCGCCAGCGCCTCCGGGGTGTCGTCCTCGCGGGTGATCAGCGCCGTTCCGCAGATGTCGCAGCGGCCCTCCACCTCGGGCCGGTCGGCGATCAGGTTGTAGTCCATGCCGCAGCCCGGGCAGAGCCGCCGGCTGAGCACCCGCCGGCGCACCTCGTCGTCGGGGAGCTCCAGGTGGATCACGCCGTCGATGTCGTAGCTCTCCATGAAGAACTCGGCCTGGCGCCCGTTGCGGGGAAAACCGTCGATGACGAAGCCGAAGTTCCAGTCGTGCTGGTCGAGGCGGCCCCGGACGACCGATTCCACCAGGTCGTCGCCGACCAGCTCGCCGGCCCTCATCGCGCGGCGGACCTGGGCACCGAGCTTGGTGTGGTTCTGCACGTGCCAGCGGAAGAGGTCACCGACGCTGATGTGCACGAGGTCGAGGTCGGCGCAGAGCATCGTGCTCTGGGTGCCCTTGCCGCTGCCCTGCACTCCCATGATCACGTACTTGCGCATGGTGTCCCCTCCTCAGACCGCGGCGCCGACGCGCAGCGGGCCCGGCGCCTTCCCGTCGAGCCTCGCAGGGTCGATGCTCCACCCGTCGGCGACGGTGAGCACGTCGTGCTCCGAGACGAGCACGGTGCTCTCCTCGTCGACGAAGGTCGCGGGCAGGCCGACGGCGCGTTCGGCCGGGTCGGGATCGCCGTGCCACGAGGTCACGTCGCCGGTCTGCCCGACGTAGCCGAAGGTCCGCACGAGTTCGCCGTCGACGGCGCGCTGCCAGCGGTGCGACTCGGTCACCCGGTGGGTGGCGAAGAACTGAACCTCGGTGCCGAGCCGCGCCGACAGGTCGACGACGTCGACGACCGTGTCCGGGCGCAGCAGGTAGCGACCGACGGCGAGCACCCAGGAGGTGTCCCGGGCTCCGGGCAGCGGCGGCGTCACCGCGACCCGGTCGTCCGTCAGGTGGGCCAGGTCGATGCCGTCGCGCCAGCGGACCTCGCCGAGGTCGCGCAGGCCGAGGGCCTCGAGCACCCGCACCGGATCGCCGTCGCGGACCGCCAGCCACGCCTGCTTGCCGCCGAAACCGACCATGTTGTCCGCATCCATGCCGGCCACGGTAGCGGGCTCCGCGCCGGGTCCGGGCGTCATGCCCAGCCGTGGTCGCTGCGCAGCGCGCCGGCGACCCGGTCGAACCTGGCCCGGTCGAGGATCGCGCCCTCGCGGCGGATGCCGACCTCGTCGACCTCGAGGACCCGGTCGAGCCGCACCCAGCTGGGGCGCGATTCGCGGTCCCAGGCCCCCGGGCCCAGGGCCAGCCAGCCGCGCTGGCCGTCGCGCTCCGACTGGCTGGAGAGCATCAGCCCGAGCAGGGTGCGGTCGTTGCGCCCGACGACCAGCACGGGGCGGTCCTTGCCCTGGCTGGGGTCGTCCTCGTACGTCACCCAGGTCCACACGATCTCGCCCGGGTCGGCGTCGCCGTCGAGGCTCGGCGAGTACTCGAGGTGGCGGCCGCGGCGGGCGGCGGCGGGCGCGGGTCGCGGCGCGGGCGGGGCGGGCGCCGGGGTGCGGCGTCCCGCGACCCGGCGCAGCGTTCCGGCGATGCTCTTGAGGAGTCTGCTCACCCGCGCACTGTATCGGCAGGGCCCGGCTCCTTATGTCTTCGTGAGTCGATCCTTAAGCGCACCTGAGGTGACGCCCGCGCGCGGGCGTCACCACTCATAGTCGGTGCGCTGCCGGTGTGGCAGACCTGCCGCGCCCGCGGCCTGCAGCCGCGATTACCGAGGTGACCGAGCCCGTGTCGATGTCCGCCACTCATCGAGCCCGGTTCACGTTGGTGGCGGGTGCCACCGCCGTAGTCATCGGAGTCGGTTTCGCCGCGGTCGGGCTGGACCGGCAGAGCCCCGACGCCACGAACCGCGCCTCGGCCGACACCCCGCTGGTGGCGACCGAGGCCACCGAGGACCCGGGCGCCGACCTGCTGCTGGAGGACGCCGAGGCGTCGCCGAGCCCGGCCACGCCGACGTCGAGGCCGGCCCCGAAGGCCACCACGTCCCGGCCGAAGCCCAGGCCGACCCGGCGCAAGACCACCGCGCCGCCCGCGACGAAGCGGGCCGAGGCCCCGGCGACCAGCGGTTCGGTCCTCGATCAGGTGCTCGCCCACATCAACGCGGCCCGCGACAAGGAGGGCCTGCCGGCCTATCGGCTGGACTCCTCGCTGTCGAAGGCCTCGGCCTTGCACAATCAGCTCATGATCAACGGCTGCGGCCTGGAGCACCAGTGCTCCGGCGAGGGCGACATCGGCAAGCGGTTCAGCGCGCAGAATGTCGACTGGTCCTCGGCGGGCGAGAACATCGGCTTCGGCTCGGCGAACTCCGGCAACTCCGCGATCATCAGGGCCGCCGACGGGCTGACCGACAGCATGCTCGCCGAGGTCGCGCCGGAGGACGGCCACCGCAGGAACCTGCTCAGCAAGAGCTTCACCCGGATCGGTCTGAGCGTTGTGCGCGACGGCAAGGGCATCGTCTGGATGACACAGGACTTCGTCGGATGACCGGGCCGGTCGGCCCGAGCGGGCCAGCACGACGCCGGCGCCTGCGCCTGCTCTTCCTCTTCGGCCCGACCCGGCCGTTCGGACCGACCCGGCCCGGCGGCCGGTGCGGTCCGGTCCGGCGTACCCGCCCGACGGGACCCACCCGCCCGGCACGGTGAACACCCGCGAGCCGGGTGGCGTGTCAGGCCGTGCTTCGCTGTGCGGATGACATCGTGGCTGGACCTGCCCGCCTCGGCCGTGGACGAGGCCGCGCGCCTGCTGCTCGGGTGGCTGCTCACCGCCAACGGGGTGACCGTGCGGCTCACCGAGGTCGAGGCGTACAGCGGGCTGGGTGAGGACCCGGCCAGCCACGCGCACCGGGGCGTCACCCGCCGCAACGCGGTGATGTTCGGCCCGGCCGGGCGGCTGTACGTCTACCAGATCTACGGCATGTACCTCTGCGCGAACGTCGTGTGCGGCGAGGAGGGCGTCGCCGCCGCCGTTCTGCTGCGCGCCGGCGAGGTGGTCGACGGTCTCCCGCTCGCCCGGCAGCGGCGGCCGGCCGCGAAGCGGGATGCGGATCTCGCCGCCGGGCCGGCCAAGCTCATGCAGGCGCTCGGCCTGGACCGGTCGGCCAACGCGACCTCGGTCGTCGACGGCAGCGGGCCGGCGACCCTGCGGGCGCCGGACCGGGCGCTGAGCCCGGACAGCATCGCCGCCGGGCCGCGGGTCGGGGTGACCTCCGCGCACGACACGCCGTGGCGGTTCTGGGTCGCCGGGGACCCGACCGTCAGCGCCTACCGCCGACACTCCCCGCGGAAAAGGCGCGATCTACCCACGCTGGGCGGTACCGGGATATAGCGTCCCAGCTAGTGATCTCACGTCGGATGTTGCTGCTGCTGGATCTCCTGTGCGTGGCCGGCGTCGGGTGGGCGGCGGCGCTCATCGGCGGGCTGTTCGCCGGGGTACGGCTGCTCCCGACCGCCGTCGCCGTCATCGTCGCCGCCGTGCTCGTGCTGCCGGGGTTCACCGCCGGGCTCATCACCAACCGCCGCATCGTCCGCGGCCGCAAGCCGCAGAGCGGCTGGATCCGTACCGTGTGGGCGCCGCCCGAGCTGCCGCACTGGGGGCTGGTCCTCAGCGGCCTGCTGCTGCTCGCGTTCTGGGTCGCCGGGATGACCGCGTTCGCCGGGATGAGCGTGAACGTGCCCGCCCGGGACAGCGCCGCACAGGAACGGCTGATCGGCTATCAGCAGCGGTTCGCGCTGGGGATGCTCGGCGGCCTCGGCGTCGGCGGCAGCACCCTCGCGGCCGCGTCGCTGCTGCGCGAGCGGCGTGCCCTGCGTACCGGCTAGAGCGGGTCCGGACGGGAACGACGCGCTCCCGGTGCTTGGTCCACGTATTGACAACTGGTTATATCAGCGTGCTTCTATAAGTCACGCTTTCTTGACATCGTTGTCACATCGAAGGGACGGCACCCCTATGCTCCGTACCCTCGCCGCGGCGGCAGTCCTCGCCGCCGCGGTCCTCTCGGTCTCGCAGCCCGCCCAGGCCGCCGCCGAACTCGACCTGGCCCAATACGTCAATCCGTTCATCGGCACCGACGACAGCAACTCCCCGAACCCGGTCGGCGGCGGCGCCGGCGGCAGCACCTTCCCCGGCGCCACCGTGCCGTTCGGGATGGTCCAGTTCAGCCCCGACACCCCCACCGGATCGCCGTCGGGCTACCGGGACCGCGACCGCACCGTCGAGTCGTTCAGCCTCACCCACTTCAACGGCGCCGGCTGCCCCAACAACGAGGACATCCCGATCCTGCCGATCACCGGCAACATCGGCTCCTCACCCGGATCCAGCTGGACCAGCTACGCGTCCGCGTACACGAAGGCCAACGAGTCCGCCGCGCCCGGCTACTACCGCAACCGGCTCGACAAGTACGGCGTCGACGCCGAGCTGAGCGCCACCAAGCGCACCGGCGCGATGCGGCTGACCTACCCCGCGAGCACCACGGCCCGGGTGCTCGTCAACGCCAGCCGCTCCGCCACCGGCGACCGCGACGGCAACGTCACCGTCTCCGGCAACCGGGTGTACGGCGAGCACACCGCCGGCGGCTTCTGCGGCGGCAAGACGTTCAAGATGTACTACTCGATACTGTTCGACCGCACGCCGACCGGCTTCGGCACCTTCAAGGGCGGCACGGTCACGGCCGGCTCGGCGACCACCAGCGGCACCAGCACCGGCGCCTACGTCACGTTCGACACCACCTCGAACGCCGTCGTCAACGCCACCGTCGGCATCTCGTTCGTCAGCGTCGCCAACGCGCAGAACAACGCCACCGCGGAGGCCGCCTCGTTCGCGACGGTACGCGGCAACGCGAGCGCCGCCTGGAACACCGCCCTGAACCGCGTCCAGGTGACCGGCGGCGGCGCCACCGACCTGCAGAAGTTCTACACGGCGCTCTACCACGTGCTGCAGAACCCGAACCTGTCCAGCGACACCAACGGCGAGTACCGCGGCTTCGACAACGCGGTGCACACCGCCTCGCACCCGGTCTACCAGAACTACTCCGGCTGGGACATCTACCGGTCCTGGGCGTCGCTGGTCGCCCTGATCGCGCCGGACGTGATGACCGACATCGTCAGGTCGATGGTCCTGGACGGCCAGCAGGGCGGCCTGCTGCCCAAGTGGTCACACCAGACCGTCGAGGACTTCGTCATGCCCGGCGACCCCGGCCCGATCATCGTGGCCGCCGCGTACGCGTTCGGCGTGCGCGACTTCGACACCGCCGCCGCGCTGGCGCTGATGAAGAAGAGCGGCAGCGGCGGCTCGACACAGGGCGTCGTGCTGCGCGGCAACCAGTCCGTCTACCAGAGCAACCACTTCATCCCCGGCAACCCGTCGGAGACCCTCGAGTACGCCTCCTCCGACTTCGCCATCGCGCAGTTCGCCGGCGCGCTCGGCGACACCGCCGCCCGCGACACGTACGCGAGCCGCTCGCAGTACTGGCGCAGCCTGTTCAACGGCGAGTCGTCCTACCTGCACACCCGCGACAGCGGCGGCGGCTGGTCGGCGCCGCTCAACCCGGCGCAGGAGAGCCCCTACGTCGAGGGCAACGCCGCGCAGTACTCGTGGATGGTGCCGCACAACCTCGGCGCGCTGATCACCCTGATGGGCGGGCCGACCACCGCGGCGCAGCGGCTCGACCACCACTTCACCGAGCTCAACGGCGGGCTGAGCCGGCCGTACTTCTACATCGGCAACGAGCCCGAGCACAATGTGCCGTGGACCTACAACGCCGCGCGCAGGCCGGCCGGCGCCAGCAGCGCGGTGCGCCGGATCATGGCCGAATCGTTCACCACCGGCGCGGGCGGCCTGCCCGGCAACGACGACCTGGGCGCCACCTCCGCCTGGTACGTCTGGTCGGCGCTGGGCATGTATCCGGTGACGCCGGGCGCGGACACGCTCGCGGTGCACGGCGGGATCTTCCCCAGCGTGCTCATCCAGCGGGCGCCCGGCAACATCACGATCACCGGCGGCAGCGCGACCAGCCCCTACGTGCAGTCGCTGTCCGTCGGCGGAGCCTCGACCAGCCACAGCTACCTGCGGTACGGCGACATCGCGAACGGCGCGACGGTGGCCCTCACCATGGGCGGCAGCCCCTCGACCTGGGGCACGGGCGCTTCGGACGTACCACCGAGCTTCGCCGCGGGCGCCGACCAGCCGGCGGCGGAACCGGACCTCGGCGCGAACCTGGCCCTGGGCCGGGCCGCGACCGGATCCACGGCGTGCGGGAGCGCGGAGGCCGCGCCGAAGGCGGTCGACGGCGTGCTCGCCGGCAACAGCAAGTGGTGCTCCGGCACCGCGCCGCGGCAACTGCAGGTGGACCTCGGCTCGGCGCGCACGGTGTCGTCGTTCATCGTCAAGCACGCCGCCCTCGGCGGCGAGGTCACCAACTGGAACACCGGCGCGTTCACCATCTCGACCAGCACCGACGGCACGAACTGGTCGAACGCGGTCACCGTCACCGCATCGAAGAGCAGCCGGACCTACACCCCGATCGCCGCGCGCACCGCGCGGTACGTGCGCTTCGAGACCAGCCAGCCGGCCAACGACACCAACTCGGCCGCCCGGATCTACGAACTCGAGGTGTACGGCGAGAGCAGCGCACCGACCGACCTGGCCCTGAACCGCCCGGCGGGCGCGGACTCGTCCTGCGGTGCGAACGAGGGCCCGGCCAAGGCGTTCAACGGCAGCTGGCTGGGCGGCTGGAACGACAAGTGGTGCTCGCAGGGCGCGACGAAGTGGGTCCAGTCCGACCTGGGCACCCGGCAGCGCGTCGGCTCGGTGGTGATCCGGCACGCGGGCGCGGGCGGCGAGTACCCGGCGTGGAACACCCGCGACTTCGACATTCAGACGTCGGACGACGGGTCGGCCTGGACGACCCGGGCGCAGGTCCGCGGCAACACCGCCGACTCGACCACCACGGCGGTGAACGTGGACGCCCGCTATGTCCGGGTCGCGGTCGTCACGCCGGCGTCCGACGGCAACACCGCGGCACGCATCTACGAGGTCCTCGTCAACTAGAGACCGCCCGGGGGCGGGCGCCGGGTCCCGCGGCTCCCGTCCCCGGGTAGCCAATGTCGCGAATGTCCTAATGAACCGGCCGGAGACCGCGCCGGGATCCGTGTCTCAACCGTTATCAGGATGGCCGGGCCGCAGGTGGGTCCGGCCGGACGGCTCGTTGACACGAACTGGAGGTCTCCCGTGAACGACAGTCAGATGAGGGCTCGTGTCAAGGCGGTGATCGGCGGCACGGCCCCGGAGGGCGTGACCTCGGAACACCCCGCCCTTCCCGGCGGACCGGCCCGCACGGACAACGCGCTGCAGGTGCTGACGCTGGCCCAGCGCACGGCGGAGGAGCACATCGCCGCCGCCAACCGGCACGCGGAGAAGATCCGCACCGACGCCAAGGCCACGGCCGACCAGTCGGCGCGGGACGCCCAGGTGCACGCCCACAACGTCCGCTGCGAGGCGGACAAGGTGCTGACCGACGCGCGCGCCACCGCCGAGCAGGCGGCGCGGGACGCGCGGATCCGCGCGGACGAGGCGCAGCGCAGGGCCGACCAGATCCTCGCCGAGGCGAACACCCAGGCCAAGACGATCATCGGCGACGCCGAGGGGCACGCCGAGCACCTGAAGTCGCAGGCGGAGCAGCGTTACGAGGACTCCGTCGGCAGCCTGATCGCCAAGCGGGAGTCCCTGCAGCAGCAGATCGAATCGCTGGAGCAGTTCGACCGCGAGTACCGCAGGCGGCTCACCTCGTTCATGCAGGGCCAGTTACGTGCCCTCTGGGCCGACCGGCCCGAGGTCGACACGGTGGAGATCACGCCGGCTGCGGCCGCCGGCGACCCTCGGCCGGAGGAAGGGCAGCGCCACGCCGCCGAGGAGTAATTAAGGGATCCTTCTCGATTCGCGTCCGGGCCTTCTCGTCTTGCGAAGACCGATTCCTGGACTCGTTCCGAGCCCCGGCGGCAGGCTCCGTTCATGACACTGACCCGACGCGAACTGCTGCGCGGCACCGCCGCCGCAACCGCACTGGGGCTGGTGGGCGTGGGTACGGCGGGCTGCGGCGGACTGTCCCCGGGGCGGGACAGCAGCGGATCGCTCGACTACTGGAACCTCTTCGGCGGCGGCGACGGCGTCCGGATGAACCAGATGCTCGACGGCTTCCGCACCGCCAACCCCGGCATCGAGCTCAGCGCCGTCACCCTGGCCTGGGGAAACCCGTACTACACCAAGCTGTCGCTGGCCACGCTCGGCGAGAAGCCGCCGGACGTGGCGGTCGCGCACCTGACCAGGATGAAGAACCTGGTCGCCGCCGACCTGCTGGAGGAGTTGCGGCCCGAGGACCTGGCCGGGCACGGCATCTCGGCGGACAAGTTCACCGAGCGGGCCTGGCAGGCGGGGCTCGTCGACGGCCGGGCGTACGCGATCCCGATCGACACCCACCCGTTCGTCATGTTCTACAACACCGACATCTGCGACAAGGCCGGCCTGCTCGACACGGCCGGCGCGCTCACCCCGCTGGACACTCCCGAGAAGTTCACCGACGCGATGCGCCGCGCCAAGGAGGCCTCCGGCGGGTACGGCGGGGTGGTGTCGATCAACAACGACACGTCGACCCCGTGGCGCATCTTCCAGTCGCTGTACGGCCAGCTCGGCGGCGAGACCCTCGCCGACGAGGGCCGCCGGGTGGTCATCGACGACGCCAAGGCGACGCAGGTGCTGACCTTCCTGCGGTCGCTGACCCACGACGGCCTCTTCCCCGCCGACATCGACTACCAGGGCGCCATCGCCACCTTCGCCAACGGCCAGGCCGGCTTCTACTTCCAGGGCGAGTGGGAGATCTCCACCTTCCAGACCGCGAAGATGCCGTTCTCCATGACGCTGTTCCCCAACCTGTACGGCGGCACCCGCTACGCGGTGCAGGCGGACTCGCACACCCTGGTCATCCCCCGCCAGCCGGCGCGGGACCCGGAGCAGGTCAACCGGTCGCTGCTGCTGGTCCGCTCGATGCTCGACCAGAGCAAGACCTGGGCCGAGGGCGGACACGTGCCGGCCTGGCTGCCGTTCCGCGACAGCGCCGAATACAAGGGCATGACGCCGCAGTCGAACTACGCCGCCGCGGCCGACGGCGCGGTCTACGACCCGGACGGCTGGTACTCCGGATCCGGCTCCAACTTCGAGATCGTCGCCGGTTCCGCGATCGCCACCGTCCTCGCCGGCCAGCGGGCCCCGGCGGACGCGCTGGCGCAGATGCGCGGCCAGCTGGAGAACCTGTCGACTACCGCGTCGCCCATCTGAGGGGGTGCCTGGTGACCACCGAGACCGCCGTACGCCCTGATGCCGCCGAGTCCGAGGTCCCGCCGGAGCGGCCGCGCGGCACCGGCCTGCCCGCGCTGGGCTTCCTGGCGCCGTTCCTGCTGCTGTACCTGGCGTTCATCGTCGGTCCGGCCCTGTACGGCCTGGTGATGAGCTTCTTCGACACCAGCCTGGTCAAGCCCGGCCTGTCCGGCTTCGCCGGCTTCGGCAACTACGCCGAGGCGCTGCAGAGCAGCGATTTCTGGTCGTCGCTGTGGCACACCGTGTGGTTCACGATCCTGACCACGCCGCCGCTGATCGTCCTCGCATTCGCGTTCGCGCTGCTCGCCGACCGGGCCCGCACCGGCCGCTGGTTCTTCCGGCTGGCGTTCTTCGCGCCCTATATCCTGCCGTCCGCGGTCGTGGCCCTCATCTGGATCTTCATCTACACGCCCGGACTGGGACTGATCGAGACGGCCCTCGGCAAGATCGGCGTCACCTCGCCGAACTGGCTCGGCGACCCGAACTGGGCCATGCCGTCGCTGGCCATGACCACCATCTGGTGGACGCTCGGCTTCAACTTCGTGCTCTACCTGGCCGGCATGCAGGAGATACCGCGCGACCTCTACGAGGCCTCCTCGATGGACGGCGCGTCGCCCTGGCAGCAGATCCGCAAGATCACCATCCCGATGCTCGGGCGCACCACGACCCTGGTGGCCGTGCTGCAGGTGATCGCCTCGCTCAAGGTCTTCGATCAGATGTACATCATGACCTCGGGCGGGCCGAACTTCGCCACCCGCTCGATCCTCGAGTACGTCTACGACGAGGGCTTCACCAACTTCCGGGTCGGTTACGCGGCCGCCGTCTCGATGCTGTTCTTCCTGGTCGTGCTCGGGGTCTCGGCGGTCTGGTTCGCCCTGGTCCGGCGCCAGGAGAAGGAGGTGTGACCACCGTGACCGACCTCGCGCAACGGGCGGAGTTCCGGGTCAAGCTCTTCAACCGCATCTGCCTCGGGGTGCTGATCGCGTTCGCGCTGATCTGGATCGTGCCGCTGGCCTGGGCGCTGGACACCGCCCTCAAGCCGAACTCCGAGACCACCCGCACCACCTGGGCGATCGCCGAGCCGACCCTTGACGCGTTCGGCCGGGTGCTGCGCGACACCGACATCGTGACCTGGTTCGGCTCCAGCCTGTTCATCGCGACGCTGTCGGCGGCCGGCACGGTGCTGGTGGCCAGCCTGGCCGCGTACGCCCTGTCCCGGATGCGGTTCCGCTACCGCAACGTGGTCTTCTGGGGCGTGCTGGCCGGCATCATGATCCCCGGCCAGGTGCTGATCGTGCCGTGGTTCCGCGAGTTCGACGCGCTGGGGCTGCTGAACACGTGGTGGGCCGTCAGCCTGCCGCAGATACCCACCGCGATCGGCGTCTTCATCTTCAAGCAGTTCTTCGACGGCCTGCCCCGCGAGCTGGAGGAGGTCGCCCGCATGGACGGCGCCGGCTACCTGCGGATCTATCGCCGGATCATCATGCCGCTGGCCCGCCCGGCGGTCGCCGCCGTCGCCATCTTCACCTTCGTGCAGTCCTGGAACGACCTGCTGTGGCCGCTGCTCGTGCTGAGCAACCCCGACATCATGACGATCCCGGTCGGCCTGGCGACCGTGCAGGGTTCGTTCGGCATCCGGTACGCCGACACGATGGCCTCCGCCATCCTCGGCGCGGTTCCCCTGGTCGCCGTGTTCCTGCTGTTCCAGCGGAACATCGTCGAGGGCATCGCCGGCAGCGGCCTGAAGGGGTGAGCGTGCTCCGCTCCACCATGACCATCGACCCCGCGTTCCGGGTGGGCGACGTGGACCCCCGGCTCTACGGCTCGTTCGTCGAGCACATGGGCCGCTGTGTCTACACCGGCATCTACGAGCCCGGCCACCCCGAGGCCGACGCCGACGGCTTCCGGCGCGACACCGCCGAACTGGTCCGCGAGCTCGGCACGCCGCTGGTGCGCTACCCCGGCGGCAACTTCGTCTCCGGGTACCGGTGGGAGGACGGCATCGGGCCGGTCGACGCCCGGCCCGCCCGGCTGGACCCGGCGTGGCGCTCGGTGGAGACCAACCACGTCGGCGTCGGCGAGTTCATGACGTGGGCGCGGACGGTCGGCGTCGAGCCGATGATGGCGGTCAACCTCGGCACCCGCGGCATCGACGCGGCCCGGTCCCTGGTCGAGTACTGCAACCTCGCCTCCGGCACCTACTGGTCGGACCTGCGCGGCGGAACGCCGTACGGGATAAGGACCTGGTGTCTCGGCAACGAGCTGGACGGGCCCTGGCAGATCGGCCACAAGACCGCCGGCGAGTACGCGCGCCTGGCGCTCGAGACGGCGAAGGCGATGCGCCAGGTCGACCCGTCGATCGAGCTCGTCGCCTGCGGCAGCTCGGGCCGGCACATGCCGACGTTCGGCAGCTGGGAGGCGACGGTCCTGGGCGAGACCTACGACGCGGTCGACTACGTCTCCCTGCACGGCTACTACCAGCAGCACGGCGACGACCGGGACAGCTTCCTGGCCTGCGCGAGCGACATGGACCACTTCATCGACGAGGTCGTCGCCACCGCCGACCACGTGCGCGCGGTGGGCCGGCACCGCAAGCGCCTGCACCTCTCGTTCGACGAGTGGAACGTCTGGTACCAGAGCCGGTTCGCCGGCGAGACCAACCTGGAGGTCGAGCGCACCCCGCGCCTGATCGAGGACGTCTACTCGGTCACCGACGCGGTCGTGGTCGGCAACCTGCTGATCAGCCTGCTCCGGCACGCCGACCGGGTGAAGATCGGCTGCCAGGCCCAGCTGGTCAACGTCATCGCCACGATCATGACCGAGCCGGGCGGCCCGGCCTGGCGGCAGGCCAGCTTCCACCCGTACGCGCTGACCACCCGGTACGGCCGCGGCACCGTGCTGCGGCCGGCGATCTCGGCACCGGCGTACGAGACGGCCCGGTACGGCGAGGTGCCGCTGCTCGACGCGGTCGCGGTGCAATCCGGCGCGGGCGTGGTGCTGTTCGCGGTGAACCGGTCGCAGACGCGGCCGATGACCCTGGACGCCGACCTGCGCGCGCTGCCGGGCCTGGCGACCGCGACCCACACGGTGATCGCCGACGACGACCCGGACGCGGTGAACACCGCGCGGCACCCGGACCGGGTCACCCCGCGCGACCTCGACGCCCCGAGGCTGGACGGCGGCCGGCTGCAGGTCGTCCTGCCCGCCCTGTCCTGGAACATGATCCGGCTCAGCCGTTGAGCTCGGTGAGCCGGCGCTCGAGGAAGCGCCGCTCGGCGCCGTCCGCGGTGAGCTCCCGCGCCCGCCGGTAGGCGTCGCGGGCCTCGTCGAGGCGCCCGAGCCGGCGCAGCAGCTCGGCCCTGGTCGAGTGCAGGTAGCGAAAGTCGTCAAGGCCGAGCCCGTCGACGATGCGCAGGCCGGCCGCCGGCCCCTCGGTCTCCGCGACGGCGATGGCGCGGTTCAGCTCGACGACGGGCGAGGCGGTGCGGCGGCCGAGCTCGCCGTACAGGGCGGCGAGCTGCGCCCAGTCGCACGGCGCCTGCGCGTGCAGCGACGCGATCGCGGCCTGCAGGACGTAGGGTCCCCGGCCGCCCAGGGCGATCGCCCGGTCGAGCTGGGAGCGCCCGCGGCCGATCTGCGCGGCGTCCCACCGCGCCGGGTCCTGGTCCGCGAGCAGCACCAACTCGCCGCCGTCGAACCGGGTCTCCCGGCGGGAGTCGTGCAGCAGCATCATCGCCAGCAGCCCGCGGACCTCGGGATCGTCGCCGAGCAGCTCGGCCAGGGCGCCGCCCAGCCAGATCGCCTCGGCCGCGAGGTCGTCGCGGCCGCCGTAGCCCTCGTTGAAGATCAGGTACACGACCGCGAGAACGGCGTCGATCCGCTCCCGCAGCAGATGAGCCGGCGGGACCCGGAACGGGATGCCCGCCGCCTTGATCTTGCGTTTGGCCCGGACCAGCCGCTGCGCCATGGTGCGCTCCGGCACCAGGAACGCGCGGGCGATCTCGTCGGTGCTCAACCCGCCCACGGTACGCAGGGTGAGCGCGACCTGCGCCTCGATCGCGAGCGCCGGGTGGCAGCAGGTGAAGATGAGCTCCAGGCGCTCGTCGGGAAACGCGGTGGCATCCATGGGCACCTCGACACGATCGGCGGCGGCGAGCAGCGCGAGCTTCGGTGCGAGCGCCCGGTCGCGGCGGATGCGGTCGGTGGCGCGGTTGCGCGCCGTCCTCATCAGCCACGCGCGCGGGTTGTCCGGCACGCCGTCGCGCGGCCACCGGTCGGCGGCGATGGCGAACGCCTCCTGCGCGGCGTCCTCGGCGAGGTCGAAGTCGCCGAGAACGCCGATCAGGGTGGCCAGCACGCGGCCCCATTCCTCGCGGAAGACCTCGTCGAGCGCTACCAATACACTTGTGAGGGCCGGATCTCGACGGCCCCGCCGTAGCGTGCCGCCGGGACGCGGGCGGCCACCTCGATGGCCGCGTCGAGATCGTCGGCCTCGAGGATGAACACGCCGCCGACGGCCTCCTTCATCCCGGCGAACGGGCCGTCGGTGGTGAGGGTCCGGCCGCCCTCGACGCGCACCGTCGTCGCGGTCTCGGCGAGCCCGAGCGGCGGCATGGGGGTGACCCCCGGCGTCTCGTTGATCCCCTGGTAGTCGGCGTAGACCTGCTTCTGCTCGTCCTCGGTGAGCGCGGCCTGCCGTTCGAGCGCCGCGCCTTGATAGATCAGCATGATGTATTTCATCGCCATCTCCTCGTCGGTACCAGATTCGCAGTAAGACGAACGGCGGGCCGGGAAATCGACAGCCCGACGGGAGCGGAGTTCCTGTGAGCTGTGCCGCCTACGGCCGGTGTGTCTCAGGCGGATATCTGCGCCACAGCGTGCGTGACCAGGGCCGCCGTCAGGGCTTGGCGGCCTTGGCTCGGGCCCGGTACGCGGCCACCGCGACCCGGTTGGCGCAGGCGGTGCTGCAGAAGCGGCGCGACCGGTTGCGGGTCAGGTCGAGCACGATGCCGTCGCAGGACTCGTCGGCGCACACCGCCAGGCGGGACATCTCGTCGCCGCGTACGAGATCGGCCATGGCCATCGCCGCCTCGACCACGACCCGCCGCGCCAGGGGCTCGTCGGCCGACACGGCGTGGATGTGCCAGTCGATGCCGTCGTGGCGGACCAGCCGGAGCACGGGCCGGGCCTCCGCGAGCATGTCGTTGATCACCTCGGCGGCGCCGTCGCGGTCCGCGGTGAGCAGGGCCCGCAACACCGGGCGTACGGCACGCAGGTCGGCCAGTTCCGCCGCGTCGCGGTCGCGGCGGCCCGTGTAGCGGTGCTTCGCATACCAGGCGTCGGCCTGCGCCGTCGTGGTCAGCGTGTCCGGGTCTGCTTCGCTGTTGACCAGCTCGACGACCGCGTGGAGGGTGGCCTCGGTGTCATGGGCTAAAAGCACCTTGACATCTTACGACGGCGTCCATAGCGTCACTTGCCATGGCCCAGTTAGCCGATGACATCACCGTTCGCCCGGCCGCGCCCGGCGTCGGCAGCGGCCTGCTGCTCGCCGTCGTCTCCGCCACCAGCTTCGGCCTCTCCGGCCCGCTGGCCGCCGGCCTGCTCGCCACCGGCTGGAGCCCCGGCGCGATCGTGCTCGGCCGCGTCGCCCTCGCCGCGCTCGCCCTGGCCCCGTTCACCATCGCCGCGCTGCGCGGCCGCTGGCACCTGCTGCGGCGCCAGGCCGGACAGGTCCTGCTCTACGGCGTCCTCGCCGTGGCCGGCGCCCAGTTCTGCTACTTCTCCGCGGTCGCCACCATGGACGTCGCCCCCGCCCTGCTCATCGAATACACCGCGCCCGCCGCCGTGGTCGCCTGGCTGTGGCTCCGGCGCGGCCAGCGCCCCAGCCCGCTCACCGTCGGCGGCGCGGTCGTCGCCGCGGCCGGCCTGCTGCTCGTGCTCGACCTGTTCTCCGGCGTCGACCTGGCCTGGTCGGGCGTCGCCTGGTCGCTGGGCGCGATGGTCGGCGCCACGGCCTACTTCCTGATCTCGGCCGACACCGACACCGGACTGCCGCCGCTGGCCCTGGCCGGCGCCGGCCTCACGGTCGGCGGCCTCGGCCTGCTGGCACTCGCCGTCACCGGCCTGCTCCCGATGCACGCCTCCACCGCCGCCGCGCAATTTTCCCTGGGCAGCCCGCCCTGGTGGGTGCCGATGCTCCTGCTCGGCCTGGTCACCGCGGCCCTGGCCTACGCGACCGGCGTCATCGCGAGCCGCCGGCTGGGCTCCCGGGTGGCGTCCTTCGTGGCCCTGCTCGAGGTGGTCGCCGCGGTCCTGTTCGCCTGGCTACTGGTCTCCCAACTACCCACCGCGACCCAGTTCGCCGGCGGCCTCCTGATCATCGGCGGCGTGATCGCCGTCCGCCTCGGCGACCGCGCCGTCGCCTGAAATCGTGCCCGGACTCTCCCCGCGATCGCCGTCAGGCGCGCGGGGGTCGTAACCGGCCGGGCCGGGCAGACCGGTTGGCCCATGACGATCTCAACCTATCGGCCACATCAAGATCGTCCGAACGGATGGCCGTACCGGAAGATGGCGCGGCTAATCTCGGCGGACCATCGAATGAGGACGATCACCATGCATGACGATGAGCCGGAGCCGACCGCCGGCACGCTGCGCGTTGGCGGGTGGCTGCCGCCGGTCAGCCCCGCAAGTCCGGCACCGCAGGACATCCCGGCCGAATCGGCACGGCCGGTCCCCGAACCGAAGGCGGCGGGTGAGCGACCGACCGTCAGCCGGCTCACCCGATCGGCGCGACGCCGGGCGATGGCCCTGGCACGCAGGCGTGGCGCCGTCGAGGGCGCCGCCGTGTTCACCGCCCTCGCGGTGGCCGGCGTCCTGATCGGCGTCATCTCCCGGCCCGACTCCCCGGCCGCGGTGGCCGGGTTGCCGGTGGTCCCGCAGCCCGCCGCGGCCGCCGATCCGCCCGTGACTCTTCCGTCCGGCTTTCCGTCGACGTCGCCGGCGCCGCAGAGCCCGGCGACGGCCTCGCCCTCGCACAACGGCGCCGTGCGCCCGTCGGCGGCGAAACGCTCACCCGCTCCGAGCCGGGCCCCATCCGCGCGACCGGCACCGTTCCAGGCGTCCTACGAGGCGGAGTCGGAGCGCAACGTGATGGGGGGCCAGGCCCGGCCGATGCCGCGTGACGACGCCTCCGACGGCCTCGTCGTCCGGTTCGTCGGCGACGGCGAGGACAACTTCCTGCGCTTCACGGGGCTGACGGTGCCCGATTCCGACGCCTACAGCGTCCGGATACATTACATATCGGGCGACCCCCGGCAGGCGACCATCCTGGTCAATGGCCGCCTCCTGGAAACCCTCACGTTCCCGGTAAGCCCCGACTGGTACACCGTGGACTCCGTGACCCTGCGGATCGCCCTGAAGGCCGGGGCGAACACCATCGAGCTGCGCAACGACACCGAGGACGCACCCGACTTCGACCGCATCGACCTGACGCGCTGACAGCGCCCGGCGATTCGGCGGGATGTCGCGGCATCCTCAGGCGGCTGCGGCGGCGAGGGGTGCGGACTCGGCGGCGTCACGCTGGGTCGCGTCCGCGGTGCGGTCGTCCGGCTGTTCCTGCGCGGCGCGTTCGGCCGCCACCCGCGATTCGTAGCCGGCGATCTCCCGGGCGGTGTCCTGGGCGGACCAGCCGAGCGGGCCGGCGATGAGCGGGCCGGCCGCCCGGGCCGCCGCCACACCCCGGTCGGGGGTCTCGATCGAGATGCGGGTGCGGCGGGTGAGCACGTCCTCCAGGTGCCGCGCGCCCTCGTGCGTCACCGCGTAGACCACCTCGGCCCGCAGGTAGTCGGTGGCGCCGTCGAGGGGCGCGCCGAGCGCCGGGTCGGCCTCGATCAGCGCCAGCACCTCGTCGACGAGGGTGCCGTAGCGGTGCAGCAGGTGCTCGATCCGCGAGACGTGCAGGCCGGCCCGGCGGGCCAGCACCGCGCGGCGGTTCCACGCCGCCGGGTAGCCGGCCGCGCCGAGCAGCGGCACGTGCGCCGTGCACGAGTCCGGCACCCGCGCGGTGAGGTCGCGGGCCGCGGCGTCGACGGCGTCGCGGGCCATCACCCGGTACGTCGTGTACTTGCCGCCGGCGACGACGACCAGGCCGGGTACCGGGGTGTCCACGGCGTGCTCGCGCGACAGCTTCGAGGTCAGCTCGGCGTCGGCCGACAGCAGCGGGCGCAGGCCGGCGTACACGCCCTGCACGTCGGCGCGGGTCAGCGGCGTGACGAGCGCCTTGTTGACCTCCTCGAGCAGGTAGTCGACGTCGCGGCCGGACGCCGCCGGGTCCGCCTTGTCCAGGTCCCACGGCGTGTCGGTGGTGCCGACGATCCAGTGTCGCTCCCACGGGATGACGAACAGCACGCTGGTCGCCGTACGCAGGATCATGCCGGTGGTGGCCGGGATCCGGTCGCGCGGCACCACCAGGTGGACTCCCTTGGACGCGGTGATGTGGAACTGCCCGCGCTCCGGCAGCAGCGCCTGGATGTCGTCGGTCCACACGCCTGTCGCGTTGATGACGGCGCGGGCCCGGATCTCCAGTTCGGCGCCGGACTCGGTGTCGAGCGCGCGGACCCCGACGATCCGGCGGCCCTCGCGGAGGAACCCGATGACCTCGGTACGGGCGGCGACGTGCGCGCCGTGCGCCATCGCGGTGCGGGCCAGGAAGAGGGTGTGCCGGGCGTCGTCCACCTGCGCGTCGTAGTACTGGATCGCGCCGACCAGCGAGTCGGGGCGCATCCCCGGGAAGGCGCGCAGGGCGGCGCCGCGGCTCAGGTGCCGGTGCCGCGGCAGGCCCGCGCCGGACCCTCCCGAGATTCCCAGGGTGTCGTAGAGCAGCACGCCCGCGCCGGCGTAGAGCCGCTCCCAGGCCCGGTGCCGCAGCGGGTAGAGGAACGGGATCGGGCGCACCAGATGCGGTGCCAGCCGCTGTACGAGCAGGCCGCGCTCGCGCAGCGCCTCGCGGACCAGGCCGAAGTCGAGCATCTCGAGGTAGCGCAGGCCGCCGTGGATCAGCTTGCTCGACCGGCTGGACGTGCCGCTGGCGAAGTCCCGGGCCTCCAGCAGGCCGACCGTGAGCCCGCGGGTGGCCGCGTCGAGCGCGCAGCCGGCACCCACCACACCGCCGCCGACCACCAGCACGTCGAGCTCGTCGCCCGCCGACATCGCGGCCAGGGCCGCCTCGCGCGCCTGCGGCGCCATCACTGCCGTGTTCATGAGGATCCTCTTCTCGTGGTGGATTCAGCCGACGCTGACCCAGTTGAGGCTGCGGTCGACGGCCGCCTTCCAGCGCGTGTGGCCCTCGTCTCGCCGGTCCCCGGACCAGGTCGGCTGCCACCGCCGGTCCTCGCGCCAGTTGGCGCGCAGCTCCGCCGTGGAGCTCCAGAGGCCGACCGCGACCCCGGCGGCGTACGCCGCACCCAGCGCGGTGGTCTCGGCCACGGCGGGCCGGCTGACCGGCACGCCGAGGATGTCCGCCTGCAGTTGCATGCAGAGCGCGTTCACGGTCACGCCGCCGTCCACCTTGAGGCAGTCCAGCGACGTGCCGGAGTCCCGCGCCATCGCCTCGACCACGTCGCGGGTCTGGTAGCAGATGGCCTCGAGCGCGGCCCGGGTGATGTGCGCGGCGGTGTGATAGCGGGACAGCCCGACGATGGCCGCCCGCGCGTCCGAGCGCCAGTACGGCGCGAACAGCCCGGAGAAGGCCGGCACGAAGCAGACGCCCTCGCTGTCGTCGACCCGGCCGGCCAGGGTCTCGCTCTCGGCGGCGTCGCCGATGACGCCGAGCTGGTCGCGCAGCCATTGCACGGCCGAGCCGGTCGCGGCGATCGAGCCCTCCAGGGCGAACACCGGCGCCTCGTCGCCGAAGCGGTAGCCGACGGTGGTGAGCAGCCCGTGCGTCGAGCGGACCGGCGTGGTGCCGGTGTTGAGCAGGATGAAGTTCCCGGTGCCGTAGGTGCATTTGGCCTCGCCGGGCGCGAAGCAGGTCTGGCCGAACAGGGCCGCCTGCTGGTCGCCGATCGCGGCGGCGATGGGCACCCCGGGCAGGAGACCGTCGGCGTAGCCGTACACCTCGGAGGAGGAGCGGATCTCGGGGAGCATGGCCCGGGGGATGTCGAAGAAGCCGAGCAGTTGCTCGTCCCATTGCAGGGTGGACAGGTTCATCAGCATGGTCCGGCTGGCGTTGGTGACGTCGGTGAGGTGGCGTCCGGTCAGGTTCCACAGCAGCCAGCTGTCCATGGTGCCGAACAGGACCTCGCCGCGCTCCGCGCGTACCCGAAGATCCGGATCGTTGTCGAGCAGCCACTGGACCTTCGCCGCGGAGAAATAGGTGGCCGGCGGGAGGCCGGTGCGCTCGCGGATCACGTCGCCGCGGCCGTCGCGGTCGAGCTCCGCGACGATCCGATCGGTACGGGTGTCCTGCCAGACGATCACGTTGTGGCACGGCAGCCCGGTCGCGCGGTCCCACACCACGACGCTCTCGCGCTGGTTGGTGATCCCGACCGCGGCCAGGTCGCCGGGCCCCAGCCCGGTCTCACCGAGCGCGACCGCGATGCACTTGCGGGTGTTCTCCCAGATCTCGAGCGCGTCGTGCTCGACCCGCCCGGCGCCGGGCAGGAGTTGCCGGTGCTCGATCTGGTGCCGCCCGATCTCGCCACCGGCCCGGTCGAAGATCATGAACCGCGTGCTGGTGGTGCCCTGATCGATCGCGCCGACGAAGTCCGCCACGGTGCCTCCCGGTTGCCCCTACGTGCCGCGACGTTAGGAAACGGACAAGGGAGGGGCAACTCCATGCGTGCGACAATGTCGCACGTTGTCCGCCGCGGCCCGCCGGGCTACGCTCGCGCGGTGCCGGGTCTTATCCAGTCCATCGAACGCTCGTCGGCCGTGTTGCGGCTGCTCGCGGCCGGTCCCGACCGGCTCCGGGTCAAGGAGATCGCCGACTCGCTCGGCCTCGCCAAGTCGACCGCGCACAGCATTCTGCGCACCCTCGAACACATCGGCTTCGTCGAGCAGGACCCCCGCACCACCCGCTACCGGCTCGGCCGCGGCCTGCTCGAGCTGGGCACCGGCGGCCTCGACGTCAACGAACTGCGCTCGCGGGCCCTCGACTGGGCGGACTCGCTCGCCTCCCGCAGCGGCGAGGCGGTCCGCATCGGCACGCTGCACGACGGCAGCGTGATGGTGATCCACCACGTGTTCCGGCCCGACGACTCCGCGCAGTCGATGGACACCGGCAGCCTGCTTCCCCCGCACGCGACCGCGCTGGGCAAGGTGCTGCTCGCCTACGACCCGGTGGCCGCGGACGCCGTCGCCCGGGGCGCGCTGGACGCGTACACGAGGCGGACCGTCGGCTCGCGGCAGGACCTCGCGCGGTCCCTCGCCGAGATCCGGTCCCGCGGCTGGGGACTTTCCGTCGAGGAGCGGGAGGCCGGCCGGGCCGGCATCGCGGCACCCGTCCGGACCACCGGCGGGCTGGTGGTCGGCGCCATCGGCATCTCCGGAGAGATCGAACGGCTCTGCGACACCCGGGGGCGGCCCCGGCCCGCGCTGGTCGAGCACGTGTGCGACGCCGCCCGCGCGATCTCCCGCGACCTGGCCGGCCCGCGCCCGTGAGCGAACGCTACGTCCTCGCCGTCGACCAGGGCACCACCTCCACGCGGTGCATCCTGTTCGACCGCCGCGCCACCGTGGTCTCCGTGGTCCGCAGCGAACACCCCCAGTCCTACCCGAGGCCCGGCTGGGTCGAACACGACGCGGCCAGGATCTGGCGCGACGTCCAGCGGCTGATCCCCCGCGCGCTGCGGGAGGCCGGCATCGGCCCGGAACAGGTCGCGGCGATCGGCATCGCCAACCAGCGCGAAACCACCGTCCTCTGGGACCGCGCCACCGGCACGCCCGTCGCGCCCGCCGTCGTCTGGCAGGACACCCGCACCGGCGACCTGGTCGAAAGCCTCGGCCGGCGGCCGGACGCCGCGATCGTGCCGGAGCTCAGCGGCCTGCCCCTGGCGACCTACTTCTCCGCGCCCCGCCTGCGCTGGCTGCTCGACAACGATCCGGATCTTCGGGTACGCGCGGAGCGCGGTGAGGTCCTGTTCGGCACCATGGACAGCTGGCTGCTGTGGAACCTGACCGGACGCCACCTCACCGACGTCACCAACGCCAGCCGGACCATGCTGATGAACCTGTCCACTCTGCAATGGGACGAGCAACTGCTCGGCTTCTTCGACATCCCCCGGGCCATGCTCCCCGAGATCCGCTCCTCCTCCGAGGTGTACGGCTACGCCGACGGTCTCCTGCCCGGGGTGCCCATCGCCGCCGCGATCGGCGACCAGCAGGCGGCCCTGTTCGGCCAGACCTGCTTCGCGCCCGGCGAGGCCAAATGCACGTACGGCACCGGCGGCTTCCTGCTGCTGCACACCGGCACCACCCCGGTCCGCTCGACGCACGGGCTGCTCACCACCGTCGCGTACCGGATCGGTTCCGAGCCGGCCGCGTACGCCCTCGAGGGCTCCATCGCCATCACCGGATCGCTGGTCCAATGGGTCCGCGACGGCCTCGGCCTCATCGGCACCGCCTCGGAGATCGAGACACTCGCCCGCACGGTCGACGACAACGGCGGCTGCTACATCGTGCCGGCCTTCTCCGGCCTCTTCGCCCCGTACTGGCGCAGCGAGGCCCGCGGCGTCATCGTCGGGCTGACCTCCTACATCACCAAGGGCCACCTGGCCCGGGCCGTCCTGGAGGCGACCGGCTGGCAGACCCGCGACGTCGTCGACGCGATGAACGCCGATTCCGGCCTGGCCCTGACCGCGCTCAACGTCGACGGCGGCATGACCTCCGACAACCTGCTGATGCAGATCGTGGCGGACGTGCTGCGGGTCCCGGTGGTCCGCCCGATGGTCGCCGAGACGGTGTCCCTCGGCGCCGCGTACGCGGCCGGCCTCGCCGTCGGCTACTGGTCCGACCTGCAGGACCTGCGCAACAACCGGCACCGCGCGGGCCAGTGGCTGCCGGCCATGGACCCCCAACAACGCGCCGCCGAATACGAGAACTGGCAACGCGCCATCGAATGCGCCGTCGTCTGGAGCCGCCCCCGGCCGACCGCCGAGCCGCACTGACCCGCCCGCGGTGCCGTCACTTCCCCGGCTCTCGGGCGCCCGGCACTCGGCGCCGCGGCCGGCCGGTGACCACCGTTTCAGCTGGCGCGCTCGCCGGCCGCGTCGCGCCAGCCCTGTTCGGCGGAGAGTGCGCGGGCCGTGCGGACCAGGTCGACCGCGTACCGGGAGGGGTCCTGGGCACGCCACAGGATCGACCAGGGGTAGCGGGGCACGGACGGGCCGAGCGGGCGCCAGGTCAGCTCGGGTCCGAACGAGACGGCGGCCGTCGAGGCGGGGGTGCAGAGCACGCAGCGGCCCTGCGTCACCAGGTCCGCTGCCGCGCGCAGCGTCTGCACGCTGCCGGAGAACAGCGTCGGGAAGAAGCCTGCGGACCGGCACACCTCGGCGACGAAGGCGTTGAACTCGGGTGCCTGCTCCTCGTCGGCGAGCAGCAGCGTCTCGTCGCGCAGCGCGGTGACCGGCACGTGGGCCAGCCGGGCGAACGGATGCTCGGCCGGCACCAGGACGCCGAGCGAGTCGAGCCGGAACATCTCGGCGGCGATGTCCGGCGCGGCGCCGGGCAGCCGTCCGACCCCGACGTCGAGCCGGCCGTCGGCGAGCAGGCGGCACTGCTCGGGCACGCCCGCCAGCACCTGGTGGATCTGAAGCTCCGGGTGGCGGGCCTGTATCGCGCGCAGCACGGGCCGGACGGCGTCGTAGCCCTCGTCCAGGACGCCGACCCGGAGGCGCGGCGCGGCCAGCGCCATGCCCTGTGCGAGCACCGCCGCCCGGTCGACGTGCGCGAGGATCTGCCGGGCCTCGATCAGGAAGCGGGCCCCCGCCGCGGTCAGCGCGACATGCCGGGTGGTGCGGTCGACGAGCAGCACGCCGACGGCCCGCTCGAGGCGCTGGACCTGGGCGCTCAGCGCGGACGGGACGATGTGCTCGCGGGCGGCGGCGTGGCCGAAGTGCAGCTCCTCGGCGAGGGTGACGAAGTAGCGAAGCTGGCGCAGCTCGATCCGGGCGCCGCCGCCGGCGTCGGGAATGGTCCGGATGGCGACCCCGGGAGGCCGGCCGTCGAACGTCGGCTGTCGGGGCAGGCTGCTCATGCCGAGACCTCCTCGATCACCAACCGTCGATACGTATCTCGCAGTGTTATCGCTAACATTCACGTCGTCAAGGCGTAACAGCGCCGTAACACGAAATCTACGCATCGTCTGTTAGCGGTCACATCGCCGCGAGTGATCGTCACCCGCGATCGGCGCGGGAGCCCGCCGCTTCGGCGTCGAGGGGCCGTGAAGATGAGCGGAACGATGCTCCGTTTCACTGGGTGAGACGGCCGTGGGAAAACTCCCACAAAGTCAACCAAGTTAGTAGACAAAGCAGGGATTCTCGCCGAGACTCGACCGATGGATCTCACCCTGGCGCTCGCCGGACTCGGCGTCGGCATCGTGGTCGGACTCACCGGCATGGGCGGCGGCGCCCTGATGACCCCCATCCTCGTGCTGGTCTTCGGGGTCCCCCCGATCGCGGCGGTCTCCAGCGACCTCGCGGCCAGCGCGGTGATGAAGCCGTTCGGCGGGTGGGTGCACGCCAGCCGCGGCACGGTGAACTGGCGCCTCGTCGCCTGGCTCTGCGCCGGCAGCATCCCGAGCGCGTTCCTCGGCGTGCTGCTGCTGCGCCTGCTCGGCGACGACGCGACCGTGCAGCACACGATCAAGATCGCCCTCGGCGTGGCCCTGCTGCTGGCCGCCGGCGGCATGCTGCTCAAGGCCTGGGTGACCCGCAGGCAGCGCGGCGACGGTCCGGCCGAGCCGATCGTGGTCCGCCCGATCCCGACCCTGCTCGTCGGCATCGGCGGCGGCCTGATCGTGGGCATGACCTCGGTGGGTTCGGGTTCCCTGATCATCGTGGCGCTGCTGGCGCTCTACCCCAAGCTGCGCGCCAACGACCTGGTCGGCACCGACCTGGTCCAGGCGATCCCGCTGGTCATCTCGGCGGCGCTGGGCCACGCCCTCTTCGGCGACCTCCAGCTCGACATCGCGGGCGCGGTCCTGATCGGCTCGATCCCGGGCGTGCTGCTCGGCGCCCGCATCTCCTCCCGCGCCCCGGGCGGCATCATCCGCGCGGCGCTGGTGATCGTGCTGCTGGCCAGCTCCCTGAAGCTCCTCGACGTGCCGACCCCGGCGGTCGGCGCCCTCTCGGGTGCGGCCGTCCTGGTGGCGGTGGGCCTGGCGGTCTTCCGCCGCGTCACCGCCGACAGGAACGCCCGGGACGCCGGCGGGAACGCCCCGGACGACGCCGGGACGGCCCTGCCAGAGCACGCCTCGCGGGATGACGACCGCGAGAAGAGCATGACCGCCGGCTGAGGGCCGGCCCCGGAACGCGGACCCGGGCCGGACGCCGGGACGTGAGGTCCCGCGCCGGCCCGTCCGGTGCCGGTCGGGGTCAGCGCGGGACGACCCGCTCGATGGACCACTCGCGCCAGCCGTCGAGCCGGTCCGAGGCCGTCCGGAGCTGGTCCGCGACCGGCCCCGGCCCGGTCGAGCCCGGCGTGGTCCGGGCCGCCAGCGCCGAGCGGACGCTGAGCACCTCCCGGACCGACGGGTCCAGGTGCTCGCTCACCGTCTTCAGGTCGTCGTTCGAGACGTCCTCCAGCTCGCACTCGCGGGCCGCGCAGAGCGCCACCAGCCGGCCGGTGATCTCGTGGGCGTCGCGGAACGGGACGTGCTTGCGGACCAGCCAGTCCGCCACCTCGGTGGCCAGGGAGAAGCCGATCGGCGCCGCCGCCACGAGCCGGTCGACGCGTACCGTCATCGTCGAGATCATGCCGGCCAGGGCCGGCAGCAGCAGCTGCAGCGTGTCGATCGCGTCGAAGGCCGGTTCCTTGTCCTCCTGCATGTCGCGGTCGTAGGTCAGCGGCAGGCCCTTCAGCATGGTCAGCACCGTGACCAGGCCGCCGATCAGCCGGCCGGCCTTGCCCCGGGCCAGCTCGGCGATGTCCGCGTTCTTCTTCTGCGGCATGATCGACGAGCCGGTGGCGAACGCGTCGTCCAGGATCACCCAGCTGAACTCCTGCGAGGTCCAGAGGACGATCTCCTCGCCGAGGCGGGACAGGTGCACGCCGATCAGGCTGGTGATGAAGAGGAACTCGGCGACGAAGTCGCGGTCCGAGACCGCGTCCATGGAGTTCTGCGCGGGGGCCTTGAAGCCGAGTTCCTTCGCGACGGCGCCCGGGTCCAGCGGCAGCGACGAGCCCGCGAGCGCGCCCGAGCCGAGCGGGGAGATCGCGGTGCGCTCGTCCCAGTCGCGCAGCCGGTCCAGGTCGCGCAGCAGCGGCTGCACGTGCGCCAGCAGCCAGTGGCCGAAGCTCACCGGCTGGGCGTGCTGCAGGTGGGTCATGCCCGGCGCGGGGGTGTCGACGTGCCGGCCCGCCTGCTCCATCAGGGCGTCCGCCAGTTCGACCACGGCGGCGGCCACGCCGCGGGCGTGATCGCGCAGGTACATGCGCAGGTCGGTGGCGACCTGGTCGTTGCGGGAGCGGCCGGCGCGCAGCTTGCCGCCGAGCGCGCCGAGGCGCTCGAGCAGGCCGCGCTCGAGGGCGGTGTGCACGTCCTCGTCCTCGACGGTCGGGCGGAACTCCCCCGCCGCGCACGCCGACTCGAGGTCGTCCAGCGCGGCCAGCATCTGGCCCAGTTCGTCGGCGTCCAGCAGGCCGGCGCCGGCCAGCACGCGGGCGTGTGCCCGGGACGCGGCCAGATCGTACGGCGCCAGGCGCCAGTCGAAGTGGACGCTCACGCTCAGGCGGGCCAGGGCTTCCGCCGGTCCGCCGGCGAATCGGCCGCCCCACAGCCTGGTCGGGCCTTCGGTCTCCGGCACGTGCTCGCTCCTCAGGATCAGTGTTACTCGGTCGAAATGACCTTACCGACGGGCGGTAATCTCGCCCGCATGAAGCTTGACCTGCACGACGATGTCGTCTCACTGACCCGCGCGCTCTGTGACATCCCCTCGGTGAGCGGGGACGAGGCCCCGATCGCGGATGCCGTCGAGGCCGCGCTGCGGGGGCTCGGCCACCTCGAGGTGCTGCGCGACGGCGACGCCGTCGTGGCCCGCACCCACCTGGGGCGGGCCCGGCGGGTCGTGCTCGCCGGTCACCTCGACACCGTGCCGATCAAGGACAACCTGCCGACCTGGACCACGGGTACCGGCGCGGACGAGATCCTGCACGGCCGCGGCACCGTCGACATGAAGGGCGGCGTCGCCGCCCAGTTGCGCATCGCCGCGACCGTCCCTGCGCCCCGCAACGACCTCACCTTCGTGTTCTACGACCACGAGGAGGTGGCGTCGGTGCTCAACGGCCTCGGCCGCCTGGTGCGCAACCACCCCGAGTGGCTGGCCGGCGACTTCGCCATCCTCGGCGAGCCGTCCAACGGCACGGTCGAGGGCGGCTGCCAGGGCACGATGCGGGTGCGCATCACGCTGGCCGGCAAGGCCGCGCACGC
Source organism: Actinoplanes sp. NPDC026623 (assembly GCF_040638275.1). Classification (NCBI taxonomy): domain Bacteria; kingdom Bacillati; phylum Actinomycetota; class Actinomycetes; order Micromonosporales; family Micromonosporaceae; genus Actinoplanes; species Actinoplanes sp. NPDC026623. Next base: position 29,970 of record NZ_JBEZXZ010000020.1, read on the forward strand.
GGCCCGGTCGTGGCGCGGCGTCAACGCCATCCACGCCGCCGGTGACGTGCTCGCGATCCTCAACGCCTACGAGCCGCGGACCGTGGAGGTCGACGGGCTCGAATACCGCGAGGGCCTCAGCGCCGTGAACATCTCCGGCGGCATCGCCGGCAACGTGATCCCGGACGAGTGCGTGATCGACATCAACCACCGCTTCGCGCCCGACCGCTCCATCGACGCCGCCCTGGCGCACCTGCGGGAGGTGTTCGCCGGCTACGAGCTCGAGGTGCGTGACCAGGCGTCCGGCGCGCGCCCCGGGCTGGACCAGCCGGCGGCGGCCGAGTTCCTGGCGGCGGTGGGCCGCCCGCCCGCGCCGAAGTTCGGCTGGACGGACGTGGCCCGCTTCGCGAGCCTGGGCATCCCGGCCGTCAACTACGGGCCGGGAGACCCGCTGCTCGCGCACACCGACGAGGAGCACCTGCCGACCGCGGACATCCGCGAGTGCGAACGGGTGCTCGCCGCCTGGCTGCGCTGACACGGCTCAGGGCTTCCGCTGTTCGCCCAGGCCGGCGTTCTCGGCGATGGCGCCCGGGATCGCGTACATGTGCGCGAAGGCCCGGGCCTGCTCGCCGGTCCACAGCGACGAGCCGTAGCCGTAGACCACGCCCTGGCGGGTGGCGGCGTCGAGCAGGCTGTAGGGGCTGCGGCTGCCGAGCGGGATGACGTTGCCCTTCTGCAGCCGTACCCGGACCTCGCCGGTGACCCGGGCCTGGCTGGAGTCCAGGAACGCCCGGAGGTCGTCCTGGATCGGGTCGTAGTAGACGGCCTCGTGCATCAGGTCGCCGTACGTGGTGCCCAGGGTGGCCTTGGTCGCCTGCTGGCGGTTGCTGAGGACCAGGCGCTCCAGCTCGCGGTGCGCGGCGATCAGGGTGAGCATGCCGGGCGCCTCGAAGCCGACGCGGGCCAGGTTGCCGACCATGGTGGAGCCCATGTGGATGCCGCGGCCGACGGCGTGCTCGGCGGCGAGCACATTGAGCGAGCGCAGGATCGCGTAGTGGGGCGCGTCCGGGCCGGTGCCCTCGATCGGGGTGCCGTCGAGGCGGGTCGCCGTGGTCACCTCGCCGCGGACGAAGCCGAGGATCAGGTCGATGCCGTCCTCCGGCGCGTCCTTGATCGCCTTCGTGCTCTCCCAGGCCTCCTCGGGCAGGTAGTCCCAGGAGTTGTAGGTCTCCTTGCCGCCGATCGACGTGCCGATCAGGCCCTCGTTGATCGAGTACGTGGTGACCTTGTCGCTGGTCTCGAAGCCGTGCTTGCGCAGGAAGTCCCGCTCGAACTCGCGGGTCAGCCGCTCGTCGCGGATCGGAGTGATGATCTCCAGCTGCGGCGCCAGCGCGCGGATCACCGAGTCGTAGCGCACGTGGTCGGCGCCGGCGCCGGTGGAGCCGTGCGCGATCGCGTCCGCGCCGTTCTCCAGCGCACACTCGACGACCTTCTCCGCCTGCACCAGGCGTTCCGCGCCGACGCAGGACGGGTAGCCGCCGTTGCGCAGGTAGTTCGCCTTGATCGCGTACGTGACGACGCGCGAGTACAGCTCCTCGCGGGCGTCGATGACGAAGTGCCTGCTCGCGCCGAGCTCCACCGCGCGGGCCCGGACGGCGTCGCCCTCGCCGCTGTGCAGGCCGCCGGTGTCGATGTTGGCGGTGAGCACCTCCCAGCCCTGCTCGCGCAGCGACACCAGGGCGTACGACGTGTCGAGGCCGCCGGAGAAGGCGAGGACGATCTTGCGCTTGGACATCAGTTCTTCCTTCAGGACGCGGGGATCTCGAGGATGGGCACGTACGTCTTCCCGTCCTGCACGAGGTGGCCGGGCGCGAGCACGTAGAACGTGGACTCCCGGGCCTCGATGGTCTTCTGCATGGCGCGCTGCCGCTCGTAGTCGAACGGGTCGAGCAGGAACGTCGGGTCCGGTTCGGGCGCGGTCACCGGCACGGTGAAGTCGTTCTCGTAGACGAACGAGCCCGGCGAGGTGTGGAACGGCACGGTGGCGACCATGATGCGCAGCCGGCCGAAGCGGGTGTGCACCCGCAGCGCGCTGTTGTCGTACTGGGTGACGCCGTCGAGCTTCCGCGCCTGGTACGCGGAGAGGGCGAGCGCCTTGAGCGCGCGGCCCAGGCCGACGTTCGTCATCACCGACCACAGCGACCAGCCGACCCAGGTGCCCGGCGCCGCGCTCGGCGCCGCGCAGTAGCCGCCGATCGGGATCGGGCCGCTGTAGTCGCTCTGCTTCGCCCGCTCGAAGACGGCGCGCAGGTGGCGCTTCGCGTCCTCGTCGAAGGCGCTGGTCTCGAGGATCTCGGTGAACGACGACTGCGGCAGGGCGGCGATGACCGCGGCCGAGGGCATCAGGATCAGGTCGACCATCACCCACTGCGGCATCGGGATGCCCCGGTCGCCGAACGCGATGCCGTTGATCACGTTGAACAGGTTGAGGAACTCGCCGGTGTCCCAGCCCTTGTCCTCGGTCGTGTCGGTGAAGTCCAGCCAGGTGAGCTTGTGGCCGTACGGCGCCTCGTTGAGGAACGGGCGCAGCGACTCGTTGGACGCCAGGTAGAACTCGAGGCCGTGGCCGAGCAGATTCTGCATGTTGTCGGCGAAGCCGGGAAAGTGGGCCTCGACGGCGGGCCGGGGTGTCAAGGTCACGGTTGGCTACCTTCCTGCGGTTCGGCACGACTCCAGGCCGTGAGTTTCTCGGCGAGCGCGGCGCCCGGACCGTCGCCCGAGTCACGCGCCACCACCAGGATGGTGTCGTCGCCGGCGATCGTGCCGACGACGTCCGGCAGGCCCGAGCGGTCGAGCGCGCTGGCCAGGAACTGCGCGGCGCCGGGCGGCACCCGCAGCACCACCAGGTTGCCGCTGACGTCGACCGAGTTGAGCAGCTCGCGCAGCAGCCGGACGAGCCGGGCCGGCGCCTGCTCCACCGGGCGCAGCGCGGGCAGCCCGTCCTCGGGAATGACGTAGATGCCGCCGGCCTTGACGGCACGCAGTTCCTCGAGGTCGCGCGACAGCGTCGCCTGGGTGACCTGCACGCCGTCGAGGCCGAGCAGCTCGGCGAGCTCGGTCTGCGAGCGCACCGCCTTGTCCCGGATCAGCTCGACGATGCGCGCGTGCCGCGCGGCACGGGTGCCGGGCCCGGTCACGGCCGTCCCGCCTCTGTCATGCCCTCCTGGCCCTCGCTGCGCCCGGTGCGGTCGGTCATGACGTCGCCAGCAGCCAGGTGAGCAGCGCCTTCTGGGCGTGCAGGCGGTTCTCGGCCTGATCGAGGATCGCGCTCTGCGCGCCGTCCATCACCTCGTCGGTGATCTCGTCACCGCGGTGCGCGGGCAGGCAGTGCAGCACGATCGCGTCGGCCGCGGCGGCGGTCAGCAGGTCCTTGTTGATCTGGTACGGCCGGAACGGCGTACGCCTGTCGACGCCGTCGTCCTCCATGCCCATCGAGGTCCACGAGTCGGTGGCGAGCACGTGCGCGCCGGAGGCGGCCAGGCGCGGGTCGCGCAGGACGCTGACGGAGCCGCCGGTGGTCCGGGCGATCTGTTCGGCCCGCGCCACCACCGCCGGGTCCGGGTCGAACCCCTCGGGGCAGGCGACCCGGACCCGCATGCCGGCGGTCGCGCCGGCCAGCAGGTACGAGTGGGCCATGTTGTTCGCGCCGTCGCCGACGTAGGCGAGGGTGCGCCCGGCGGTGCCGCCGAGCCGCTCGCGGATCGTCTGCAGGTCGGCCAGCAGCTGGCACGGGTGGAACCCGTCGGTCAGCGCGTTGACGACCGGCACCTGCACGTCCGAGGCGAGCTCGGCCAGCCGCTCGTCGCCGGAGGTGCGGAAGACGATGGCGGACGCGTACCGGGAGACGACCCGGCCCGCGTCGAGCAGCGACTCGCCGCGGCCGAAGTGGGTGGCCTGGGTGTCCACGACGATGGCGTTGCCGCCGAGCTCGGCGATGCCGGCCTCGAACGAGAGCCGGGTGCGCAGGCTGACCTTGTCGAAGAAGACCGCCACCGACCGCGGCCCGGCGAGCGGCCGGTGTGCGAACCGGTCGGCCTTCATCGCCGCCGCGAGGTCGAGCACGTCGGCCTGCTCGGCCGGCGACAGGTCGTCGTCACGCAGGAAGTGCCGGGTCATGGAAGTGCCTCCCCCAGGGCCGCCACGAACGACTCGGCCTGCGCCGTGGTCAGGATCAGCGGCGGAGCGAGCCGGATGACGTCCGGCTGGATCGGGTTGACGAGGAACCCCGCGTCGCGCAGCTTCGCGGCGAGCTCCGCCGAGATCGGCTCGTTGAACATGATGCCGAGCAGCAGGCCCGCGCCGCGCACGCCGGCGATCGCGGGGTGGCCGAGCCCCTCGACGCCGCGGCGGATCAGCTCGCCGACCCGCTTGACGTGGTCGAGCAGGCCCTCGCCCGCGATGGTCCGGATGACGGCCAGGCCGGCGGCGCAGCTCACCGGGTTGCCGCCGAAGGTGGTGCCGTGCGATCCCGGCCCGAACAGCTCGCCGGCCTCGCCGAACGCGATGCACGCGCCGATCGGCAGCCCGCCGCCGAGGCCCTTGGCCAGGGTCACGACGTCGGGTTCGACGCCCTCGCTCTGGTGGTGGAACCAGTGCCCGGTGCGGCCGATGCCGGTCTGCACCTCGTCGAGCACGAGCAGCGCGCCGGCGGCCGTGCAGATCTCCCGCGCCGCGGTGAGGTACCCGGGCGGCGGCACGACCACGCCCATCTCGCCCTGGATCGGCTCGAGGATGACCATGGCGGTCTCGCCGGTGACGGCCGCCCGCAGCGCCTCGCTGTCGCCGTACGGGACATGGGTGACCTCGCCGGGCAGCGGCAGGAAGGGTTCCCGCTTGCCCGGCTGGCCGGTCAGGGCCAGGGCGCCCATCGTGCGGCCGTGGAAGCCGCCCTCGGCCGCCACCACGTGGGTCCGGCCGGTGAGCCGGGACAGCTTGAACGCGGCCTCGTTCGCCTCGGCGCCCGAGTTGCCGAAGATGACCCGGCCGGGGCGCCCGGCGAGCACGAGCAGCAGCTCGGCCAGGGCCAGCGGCGGCTCGGCGATGTAGAGGTTGGAGACGTGGCCGAGCGTGGCGACCTGCTGGGAGACGGCGGCGACGATGGCCGGGTGGGAGTGGCCGAGCGCGTTGACGGCGATGCCGCCGAGCATGTCGACGTACTCCTTGCCGTCCTCGCCGACGACGACGCAGCCGGAACCGGCGATCAGGCCGAGCGACGGCGTGCCGTAGTTGTTCATCATGCTCTGCGACCAGCGGTCGGTGAACGAGTTCATGAAGGGACCACCATGGTGCCGAATCCTTCCGAGGTGAAAACTTCGAGCAGCGTCGAGTGCGGTACCCGGCCGTCGACCACGTGGGCGGCGGGCACGCCGCCCTGCACGGCCCGCAGGCACGCCTCCATCTTCGGCACCATTCCGGACTGGAGGCTGGGCAGCAGCTTCTCCAGGGCGTCGGCGTCGATCTGGGAGGTGAGGGTCGAGGTGTCGGGCCAGTTCGTGTAGAGGCCGGGTACGTCGGTGAGCACGACCAGCTTGCGGGCGCCGAGCGCGACGGCCAGGGCGGCCGCGGCGGTGTCGGCGTTGACGTTGTGCACCACGCCGGCCGGGTCCGGCGCGACGGAGGCGACGACCGGGATGCGCCCGGCGGCGATCAGGTCGTCGACGGCCGAGGTGTCGACGTGCGCGACGTCGCCGACCTGGCCGATGTCGACCGGTTCGCCGTCGACGACGGCGTGCCGCCGGACGGCGGTGAAGAGCCGGGCGTCCTCGCCGGACAGGCCGACGGCGAACGGGCCGTGCTCGTTGATCAGCCCGACGAGTTCCCTGCCGACCTGGCCGACGAGGACCATCCGCACGACGTCCATGGCCTCGGGGGTGGTGACCCGCAGGCCGCCGCGGAACTCGCTTTCGATGCCGAGCTTGCCCAGCATCGACGAGATCTGCGGTCCGCCGCCGTGCACCACCACCGGCCTGATCCCGGCGTATCGCAGGAAGACCATGTCGGCGGCGAAGGCCCGCTGCAGCTCCGGATCGATCATCGCGTTGCCGCCGTACTTGATGACGACGGTGCTGCCGTGGAACCGCTCGAGCCACGGCAGCGCCTCGATCAGCGTCGCGGCCTTCTCGTTCGGGGTCACGACGAGTACGCCGAGTTCTCGTGCACGTAGGCGTGCGACAGGTCGGTCGTCCAGATGGTCGCGGACATCTCGCCCTCGTGCAGGTGCACGGTGATGGTGACGTCCCGGCCGGCCAGGTCCACCTTGGACCGGTCCTCGGCCGCCGAACCGCCCCGGCACACCCACACGCCGTTGACGGCGACGTCGACGCGGTCCGGCGCGAACGCCGCCTGCGTGGTGCCGACCGCGGCGAGGATGCGGCCCCAGTTCGGGTCGTTGCCGAACAGCGCCGTCTTGACCAGGTTGTTGCGGGCGATGGTGCGGCCGACCTCGACCGCGTCGCGCTCGCTCGCGGCGCCGAGCACCTCGATGGCGATGTGCTTGGTCGCGCCCTCGGCGTCGGCGATGAGCTGCTGGGCCAGGTCGTGGCAGACACCGGTGACCGCCGCGGTCAGCTCCTCCTGGGTGGGCTGCACGTCGGAGGCGCCGCTGGCCAGCAGCAGCACGGTGTCGTTGGTGGACATGCAGCCGTCGGCGTCGATCCGGTCGAAGGTGAGCCGGGTGGCCTCGCGCAGCGCCGCGTCCAGCGTCTCGGAGCCGGCCACCGCGTCGGTGGTGAGCACGACGAGCATCGTGGCCAGGGCGGGCGCGAGCATGCCCGCGCCCTTGGCCATCCCGCCGATCGACCAGCCCTCGCCCGAGAAGACGGCGTTCTTGGCCACCGTGTCGGTCGTCATGATGGCGTTCGCGGCGGCGGTGCCGCCGTCGGTCTTCAGCGCCTTGACGGCGGCGGTCACCCCGGGCAGCAGCTTGTCCATCGGCAGCAGCTCACCGATCAGGCCGGTGGAGCAGACCGCGATGTCGCCGGGGCCGACGAGCAGCGGCTTGGCGCCGCCGCGCAGCACGGCGGCGGCGTGCTCGGCGGTCGCGTGGGTGTCCCGGAAGCCCTGCGTGCCGGTGCAGGCGTTGGCGCCGCCCGAGTTGAGCACGACGGCGCGCACCACGCCGCCCTTGAGCACCTGCTGGCTCCACATGACGGGCGCGGCCTTGACCCGGTTGGCGGTGAAGACGCCGGCGACGGTGGCGTCCGGCCCGTCGTTGACGACGACGGCGACGTCGAGGCCGCCGCCGCTCTTGAGCCCGGCGGCGACGCCGCTCGCCCGGAATCCCTTGGGGGTGGTGACGGTCACGGCGCGACTCCGAACGTCGAGAGGCCCGTCGTCTCCGGCAGGCCGAGCATGAGGTTGGCGCATTGCACGGCCTGGCCGGCGGCGCCCTTGCCGAGGTTGTCCAGCGCGCTGACCACGACGATCCGGCCGGAGTCGACGTCGAGCGTGGCCTGCAGGTGGCAGGAGTTGGAGCCGGCGGTGGCGGCGGTGTGCGGCCAGACGCCGGGCGCGAGGACGTGCACGAACGGCTCGTCCGCGTAGGCCGCGGCCAGGATCTCGCGCGGGTCGGCGTCGCCGAGCGGCCTCGCGGTCACCGTCGCGAGGATGCCGCGGGGCATGGGCGCGAGCACCGGGGTCATCGACAGCGAGGTCGCGCCGCTCGCCTGCTTGATCTCGGGAACGTGCTGGTGCGCGCCGACCTTGTAGGGCGACAGGTCGCCCATGACCTCGCTGGCGAGCAGGTTCACCTTCGCCGAGCGGCCGGCTCCGGACGTGCCGGAGGCGGCGACGACCACGACGTCGGCCGGGTCGGCGACGCCGGCGGCGATCAGCGGCGCCAGCGCGAGGGTGATCGTGGCCGCGTAGCAGCCGGTGCTCGCGACCCGGTCGCTCGCGGCGATCGCGGCCCGGTGCCCCGGCAGCTCCGGCAGGCCGTAGGTCCAGGTGCCGGCGTGGGTGCCGCCGTAGTAGCGGTCCCAGGCGCCGGCGTCGCGCAGCCGGAAGTCGGCGCCCAGGTCGACGACCTTCACCCCGGCGGGCAGCCGGGCGGCCAGGGCCGCCGACTGCCCGTGCGGCAGGGCTATGAAGACCAGATCGGCGTCGCTCAGGCCGGCGGCGTCGGTCCCGCCGAGGACCAGGTCCAGGCCCGCGAGCTGCGGGTGTACGGCGGACACGGGCGCACCCGCGCTGCTGTGTGCGGTGGCGGCGACGAGGTCGAACTCGGGGTGCCCGGCGATCAGGCGCAGCAGCTCGCCCCCGGCGTACCCGCTCGCCCCGGCGACAGCAATCCTGATTCCCATACTTACCTCCGCATGACTATGCAGAGGACCGTATCAACGCGCATAGCCATGCGGCAAGTTCTTATATTATGCATTCACCCGGCCGGGTCACTCGGGTTCGGTGGCCTTCAAGCCGTACTGCTGCTGGAAGGCCTTGAGCGCCTCGTCCCAGGCCCGGGTGTACTCGGACGGACCGAGACCGGCCTCACCCTGCCCGTTCACCGCGTCCCGCAGCAGCTGCAGCAGGTCGAGCACCGCCTTCTGCCGGCCGCCGACGAAGGCGCCGAAGACCTCGGCGAAGTCCTCGCCGCTGAGCCTCGCGGCGTGCGCGGCGCGCGGATCCTTCTCGAGAGTGTCGAAGATCGCCGACCACCTGCGGGTGAGCTCGTCGGCCTGCTGCGCCTTCTGCAGGCCCAGGGCGTGATCGCACTCGGCCCTGATCCGCGCCGCCCAGTACGGGCGGATCTGCTCCTGGACGAGATCGTCCGGCTCCGCGCGCACGGTGAACATGAACCAGAAGTCCCGGCCCTCGTCCGTGAGCCTGCGCCACTCGCCGTCCGTCCGCTTGTTGACCTCGGTCTCGAAGTCGCGGGCCCGGTGCGGCTGGTGCGCGCACGCGATGGGCCGCAGCACGTGCAGGACGGTACGGCGGGCCCGCGGCAGCAGCCGCGCCGTGCAGTCCTCGAGCTCCTCCATGCTGTCGGCGTACGCCCGCCATTCGTACGTGGGGAACACCTTGAAGGAGAACGCGTCGCCGTCCGCGAGGACCCGGAGCGGCTCGGCCGGCTCCTGCCGGCAGGTGAGCTCGCGCTCCGCGCCGTACGGCCCCAGCCGGATCGCCTCGTGCGGCGGGGCGAACAGGTTCTGGAACCATCCCCGCCGACCGTGCGTGCGGGCCTCGGACGGGGCGTCGAACCCCGCGGCATGCGTGTGCGCTGACATGATCAGTCCTCTCCGATGAGCAGGGACGCGGCGGCGAGCAACCGGCTCGACGGCCGCCGTTCGAACCAGACGTGGTCGCGCTGATGGCGCAGGCGGGACCGGAGACGGGCGTCGGCGGCGAGCGCCCGGATCAGGTCGAGCATCCGGTCCGCGATCTCCGGCCGGCCGTCGCCGAGGACCAGCCAGGCCGTGAACGCCTGCCAGGCCGAGGCCGCCGTCGAGGGCAGGCACAACGCGGCGTGCCAAAGGTCGGCGAGCTGCCGTTCGCCGACGTCGCCGCGGTGCCTGCGCAGCAGCAGCTCCGGCCAGCGCGCCTCGCCGAGCAGCGTCTCGCGGCGGGCCAGCCGGACGAACGCGCGGGCCGCGTGCACCTGCAGCCGCTTCTCCTCGTCGTTCGCCCGAACCCACTCCAGCAGCTCGTCCAGCACCGACGCGGCGCGCTCGCGGGCGTACGCCTGTTCCACCCCGAACGCCACGAGGAAGCTGCGCCGCTGCCAGCGGTCCTTGCCGATGCGGCGCAGATGCCCCAGCCCCTCGTACGGCAACGCCGCGCCCAGGCCGTACGCGTAGGCCCAGGCGACCGTGTCGCGGGTGTAGACGCTGCCCTTGGACCGGTCCATCCAGAGGTCGATCTGCCGCCGCAGGTTCGGGTGCAGGGCGGGGTTGTGCGCGCACGACAGCAGGCTCAGGCCGGCCGCCTGCCGCGGACGCATCCCCCGGCTGCGGGCCCAGGGCGAGATGAGGCCGTCCATGACCGCGTCGTAGTCGCTGAAGCTCAGCAGCCCGGCCATCATCGCGGCCCGCTCACGGACCACCGGCAACGGCTCGACCGCGAGCTCGCCCAGCCACCGCATCAGCCGCGGGCCCAGCCCGCGTTCGTTCCAGCCGACGTCGAGCATCGCCGGCACGAGTTCGGGGTTGGCCATCCGCGCGATCCGGGGCCTGCCGACGGGCGGGGCGTCGAGCCCGGGCACCTGCATCCCGTACGAGAGCAGGCAGTCGAGCTCGAACTCGACCGGATCCGGCGCCGCGACGACGTCCGTGTTCTCCGCCCGCTGGATCCGGATCAGGCGGTCGGCCGCGCCGTAGACGGCCGCCATCGGCGCGCCCTCGAGCGCGCCGAAGGCGAGACGGAAGGCCCGCCGGTAGTCGGCGGTGCCGCTCCACAGCTCCCGGTCGGTGCGGCTCTCCTCGTCGGACGCCCGCAGCACGAGCCGCGCCTGTGCGTGCAGCCGCTGGTTGAGGATGTCCGCCACCAGCCGGTCGAGATCCGTGCCGGGCGCGGCCCCGCCGATCACCGCGGCGATCTTGGCGGCGTCCTCGAGGGAGAGCGTCTCGTTGAGGTGTGAGCGCAGCGCATGCTGGGAGATGCAGCCGTCGAGGTACGCCGGCACGCAGTCGAGCCGGCACACCGGGCAGCGGGCGACACACTTGCCGCGCTTGTTCAGCAGGTAGGTCAGCTGACTGCGGAACGCCGCGACGGCGGTCGGCCGGCGGTGGCTGAACAGGTAGGAACCCAGGTCGTGCCCGCGCTCGGCCAGCGGGCCGATGACGACGACCGTCGCCTTCTTGGCCCGGGCGTGCCGGTCGATCGACAGCAGGTCCATGAAGCCGATCGAGTGCGCGTCGGTGGCGTCGACGACGTGGCCGTGCCCCTCGAAGTAGCTGTCGTCCTCGACGGCCTCGACGATCCGCTCGCCGGGCGCGACGTGGATCATCACCACCCGGTCGGGAGAGTGCCGGGTCGCGAGCGCGACCTGCGCGGCGGCGTACCGGCCCCATCCCGGGCGCGCGCTGAGATAGACGACGCTGCGGAGCGTGAGCACGCTCGCCAGCTCGGCGTCCGAGGGCCCGGTGGCGTACGCGGCGACCAGGCGGTCGAGGTGTTCCCGCGGCACCGCCCCGGACCAGCTCTTGCCCTTCTGCCCGACGTTGAAGGTGGTGTAGAGGATGGACTCCGCGGCGGTGGCGCCGTCGCCGACCGCGGTCTGCCCCTCGTTGCGGATGTTGCCGGTCGTGGTGGCGCCGAGGCGGCCGAGCATGTCGAACAGCTGGCGGTTGATGTCCGCCTGCCCGATGGTCTGCGTCTCGTCCACCACGAAGTCGTCGGGCACGTCGTCGCCCGCCCGCCCCGCGGCAGGCTTCGGGTCATCGGCTGCGGACTCCGGCGCGGTCTCCGGCTCGGCTTCCGGCGCGGCGCTGCTGTCCTGCGGGCTCGCGGCCTCGACGGGAGGCTGTTCCTGCGGCTCGTCGCTCATCGCGGGAACCGGATCCGGTGGCCCTTGCCGCCGACGGCGGTCGCGCCGTGACCGATGGCCACCTGGCCGTTGCGGTTGTCCACGTCGCCGACCCGGATCCCGCCGGTCGGCGCCTCCTCGGGCCCGGCCGGGGCCTCGTCCGGGCCGGGCTCCTCGGCGACCGGCGCCAGATCGATCCCGGTGGCGTCCTCGCCGACGATCTCCAGCCAGGCCCACTCGTCGAAACCCTTGTCGGCAAGCACGACCCGCAGGCGCCGGAACCGCTCGGGCCGGATGCCCTCGTAGCCGCCCGTCACGACGTCGCGGTGGATGCCCTCGGAGACGATGCACGCCACCGCCGCGGCGGGGAACGCCCTCAGCGCCCGCTTCAGCGCGGGGGCGTCGACGAGCCGCGCGGCCGTGTTCACCGCCTCGCCGGCGAAGCCGTTGCGGCTGTCCTGGAAGATCAGTCCCTGATGGACCGAGACCCGGATCCGGATCCTCGCCTCACGCCCGGCGTTGTAGGCCCGCAGCTGACCGTCCAGCTTCACCAGAAACGCGCTCAGCAGCGCGGGCTCGTCGACGTCCGCCGGCAGCACGGCCAGCTCGCCGTCCCCGCTCGACTGGCGCCGCCACGCGCCCCGATCGAGCCCGGCGGCCGTGCCGGCCGCGTCCAGCGCGTCGAGGAACGCGCCCTGCGCCCGGTTCTGCAGCACCGAACTCAGCGCGCTGTAACGCTCCATGTCGGCGACCATGACCAACCGCCGATAGGGACGCGAGCTGTCTCCCACGTCGACCTCCAGGAAGGACCCATCCGGCTCGACACTTCGCCGGCTGATTACTTCCTAGGCCGCGGCGCCCGCCGGCACCCCGTAGAAATACGGGTTTGCGAGCCGGTCACAAGCCGTCGTTCTATCGGATCGCCGCGGCCGGGATGCGGTCTGCTGTAGACATGGAGCAGCAGAACGCAACCGTGGCCACCGAGCAGGAGCTGGCCATCGCGCTCACCGCCCTGGAGCGGGTGCAGATCGCCATCCGGCGCGCCGACACCAAGGCCGCCGGGCTGGTCGGATTCCAGCTCTCGGTGCTGACGATCGCGCTGGGCCGGGCGGGGGACGCCTCCCGGGTCTGGCACTCGAGCCCCGCCGACCGCCCCGCGGCGATCCTGCTCGCGGTGCTGCTCGTCGCCGGGCTCGGCGGCTCGCTGAGCCTGCTCGGCGCGGTCATCTGGCCCCGGCTCAGCGGCGAGGGCACCGGCAACCTCTTCGCCTTCCCCGCGCTGGCGACCCGGGACGCGCCGCCGCGCGCCCACTACCGTGAGTCATCCGACGACGCCTGGCGGCTCGCCATGCGGCTGTCGCGTACGGCGCGGCGCAAGTACGAGCTCATCCGCTGGGCGATGTGGTCGATGGCCGGCTCGACCACGGCCATCGTCGGCTGGCTATGCCTGATCGGCGCCTCACAGTAGGCTCGCGATAGCGTTGGGTGCACATGGCGGGCGCTCGGGAGTCTCGGGTGGGCGAAACGGACACACCACAATGGCCGGTCGGCACCCTGTTGGCGAGGCTGGCCCCGCCGACGGCGCGGGCGCTGCTGCGGCTCGGCGTCGAGCAGCGCGTGGCGCCCGGCCGGGTGCTGATCCGGGAGGGCAACCTCGAGTCGCACGTGATCGTCATCCAGCGGGGCCTGACCAAGGTGACCGCGGAGATGGCCGACGGGCGCGCGGCGCTGCTCTCCATCCGGGTCGCCGGGGACCTGCTCGGTGAGATGTCGGCGCTCAGCGGATCGCCGCGCTCCGCGACCGTGACCATGTGCGGGACGGGCCTGGTCAGGTTCGTGCACCGCCGGGACTTCACCCCGTTCCTGAACGAGTTCCCCGGCGCCGCGGTCGAGCTGGCCACCATGGTCGCCGAACGGCTGCGCTGGTCGAACCGGCGCCGGATCGACTACACCTCGTACCCGCTCAAGACCCGGCTCGCCCGCGTCCTGGCCGAACTCGCCGACCTCTACGGCCAGCAGCGCCGCGGCGGCGCCCTGGAGATCGGGGTCAGGCTGACCCAGACCGAGCTCGCCACCATGTGCGGCGCCGCGGAGATCACCGTGCACAAGGCGCTGCGGGACCTGCGCCGATCCAATCTCATCAGCACCCGGTACGGCCGGATCACCATCTGGAATCTCGCCGAGCTTCGCGGCAGCGCGGACATGGCACCGGATCAGCGGCGGCCCGACCTCTACTGAGCCGGGCCAAGCCGACGTCTGGCACCGGAACGCACAAATTCGCTCCCGTTCGATCCGGTTCCGGTACTGATTGACCAAAGATCCGACCCCGGTGGGCGCCGGTACCGGTTCCGGGCTGTGCGACACTTCCGAACGCTTACCGATGTGTTGCGTTTCGAAGACCGTGTGTCGTGCGGTCGATCCGGAGGAACTCGTGGCCGCTGACGACCCGTACCGTGATCCCAGCCTCTCCGTGGAGCAGCGCGTCGACGATCTCCTGGGCCGGATGACCCTGCCCGAGAAGGTCGGGCAGATGCTGCAGCTCGACGCGCGGCAGGATCTCAAGGAATCGGTCGGCACCCGGCTCGCGGGCTCGATCCTGCACGCCTCGCCGCAGCGCATGCTCGAGGCCGTCGACCTGGCCGCCGGCACCCGGCTCGGCATCCCGCTGATCACCGCCGAGGACTGCATCCACGGCCACGGCTTCTGGTCCGGCGCCACCGTCTTCCCCACCCAGCTTGCGATGGCCGCGAGCTGGGACGCGGAGCTGATCGAGCGGGTCGCCCGGGTCACCGCGATCGAGGTCTCCGCGACCGGCATCCACTGGACCTTCTCCCCCGTGCTGTGCATCGCCCGAGACCTGCGCTGGGGCCGCCTCAACGAGACCTTCGGCGAGGATCCCTTCCTGATCGGCGAGCTCGGCGCCGCGATGGTCCGCGGCTATCAGGGCGACGGCCTCGCCGACCCGACCGCGATCCTGGCCTCGGCCAAGCACTTCGCCGGCTACTCGGAGACCCAGGGCGGGCGCGACGCCAGCGAGGCCGACCTGAGCCCGCGCAAGCTGCGCTCCTGGTTCCTGCCGCCGTTCGAGCGGGTCGCCCGCGAGGGCTGCCGCACGTTCATGCTCGGCTACCAGTCGATGGACGGCGTGCCGATCACCCTGAACCGGTGGCTGCTGCACGACGTCCTCAAGCAGGAGTGGGGCTTCGCCGGCACGCTGGTCACCGACTGGGACAACGTCGGGCGGATGGTCTGGGAGCAGCAGGTCTGCGCCGACCTCGTCGACGCCTCGGCGCAGGCCGTGCGGGCCGGCAACGACCTGGTGATGACCACGCCGGGCTTCTTCGAGGGCGCGCAGACCGCCGTCGAGCGGGGCCTGATCGCCGAGGAGGAGATCGACGCCGCGGTCCGGCGGATCCTGCGCCTCAAGTTCGAGCTCGGCCTCTTCGAGAACCCGCGGGCGCCCGACGCCGCGCGGCAGGCCGCCGTGATCGGGCACGCCGACCACGCCGCGCTCAACCTCGAGATCGCCCGCCGCTCGCTGGTGCTGCTCGCCAACGACGGCACGCTGCCGCTGGCCGGCGGCCTGACGGCGGGCGGCGACGGCCGGGCCGCGCACACCGGCGCCGCGCGGACGATCGCGATCATCGGCCCGAACGCCGACGCGCCGCAGTCCCAGCTCGGCGACTGGGCCGGCGCGTCCGGGCAGGTCGACTGGATGCCCGACGGGCAGCCCCGTGAGCTGATCGAGACCGTGCTCGACGGCTTCCGGGCCCTCGCGCCGGCCGGGTGGAACATCACGACCGCGCTCGGCGCCGAGATCGAGCGGCTGGTGCCCGATCCGGCCGGCGCCGCGTACCCGGACGGGCAGCCCCGGCCGCCGATCTCCGAGCCGGCCACCGCCGACCCGGCGCTGATCGCCGAGGCCGTCGCCGTCGCCCGCGCCGCCGACTACGCGGTCGTGGTCGTCGGCGACACCGTCGCGCTGACCGGCGAGAGCAGGTCCACCGCGACGCTGGAGCTGCAGGGCGGCCAGATCGCGCTGCTCGACGCGCTCGCCGCGACGGACACCCCGCTCGTGCTGGTGCTGCTGAACTCGAAGCCGGCCGCGCTGCCGCAGTCCGCGCTGGACGCGGCCGCGATCGTGCAGGCGTTCAACCCGGGCATGCGCGGCGGCCGGGCCCTGGCCGAGCTCCTGCTCGGCCTCGTCGAGCCGACCGGCCGGATGCCGGTCTCGGCCGCCCGGCACGTCGGCCAGCAGCCGGTCTACTACAACCAGGTACGCGGCCAGCACGGCACCCGCTACGCGGACCTGACCCAGGATCCGCTCTTCGCCTTCGGCCAGGGCCTGAGCTACACCACCGTCGAGTACTCGGACCTGAGCATCCCCGATCCGGACGTGTCGCCGACGGGCGTCGTGCGGGCGAGCGTACGGCTGACCAACACCGGCACCCGCCCGGCGCTGGAGACCGTGCAGGCGTACGTCAGCGACCTGGTCACCAGCGTCACCTGGGCGGCGCGGGAGCTGAAGGCGTACCGGCAGGTGCACGTGGCGCCCGGCGAGAGCGTGACCGTGTGGATCGAGGTGCCGGCCGCCGAATGCTCCCTGGTCACCGCCGACGCCCGCCGGGTCGTGGAGCCCGGCGACTTCGACCTGCTGGTCGGCCCCGACTCGCGCCCGGAGAGCCTGACCGCCGCCCGCTTCCGGATCGGCTGAACCCACCGGATACTGCTCGACAGGCAGGTGGAGAGGGGATCGAGATGGCCCGGATCGCGGTCACCGGTGGAAGCGGCAAGCTGGGTCGCGCCGTGGTCGACGACCTGGTCGCGCACGGCGACGAGGTGGTCAACCTGGACGTGGCCGCGCCGCGCCCGGCACTCAAGATCGATCTGACCGACTACGGGCAGACCGTCGAGGCGCTCACCCGCATCGACGACCGTTACGACCGGATCGACGCCGTCGTGCACCTCGCCGCGATCCCCGCACCCGGGCTCATCCCGAACGCGGCCACGTTCCACCACAACATCACGGCGAGTTACAACGTCTTCGCCGCCGCCCGGCTCGCCGGGATCACCAACGTGGTGTGGGCGTCCAGCGAGACCGTGCTCGGCCTGCCGTTCGCCACCCCGCCGCCGTACCTCCCGGTCGACGAGGAGTACGCGGCCCGGCCGGAGTCGACGTACTCGCTGGTCAAGCACCTCGAGGAGCAGATGGCCGCGCAGTTCTGCCGGTGGAACCCCCAGCTCAAGATGATCGGCCTGCGGTTCTCCAACGTCATGGAGCCGCAGGACTACGCCGAGTTCGCCTCGTTCGACGCGGATCCGCGCGCCCGCAGCTGGAACCTGTGGGGCTACATCGACGCGCGCGACGGCGCGCAGGCCGTCCGCCGGGCCCTCGCACACCAGGCGCGGGGGATGGACGTCTTCGTGATCGCCAACGCCGACACGGTCATGAGCCGCTCCAGCGCGTCGCTGGCGGCCGAGGTCTTCCCGGGCGTACCGGTGACCAGGGAGCTCGGTGAGCACGAGACGCTGCTCTCGATCGACAAGGCCCGCCGGGTCCTGGGCTACGAGCCCGAGCACTCCTGGCGCTCGTGACCGGGCGCCGGCCGGCCCGACGGGTATCCTGGGCCGCTCATGCGTAACCCGGTCGTCGCCGGCACGCGGTTGACGGCGGCTGACAGGGTGGCGGACATGGTCAGGTTGAAGACGTGGTTCAAGCGTGCCGTGGTGGCGGGCGCGCTCGGCGTGGCCGTCGCGGTGCTCGCGATGGCGACCGGTGACCTCTGGGTGCGCGCGGAGGCCTCCGGCCACGTGTACAGCGCGGCCGACGTCCCGGCCGCGCCGGTCGCGCTCGTGCTCGGCTCCGAGGTCTACCCCGACGGCAACCCGTCGCCGTTCCTCGCCGCCCGGCTGGAGATCGCCCGGCAGCTGCTCGCCGCCGGCAAGGTCAAGGCGATCCTCGTCTCCGGCGACCACATGGACTGGGGCTACAACGAGCCCGGCGCGATGTTCCGGTGGCTGACCGACCGCGGCGTGCCCAGCCGCCTGGTGGTGCTGGACCACGCGGGCTTCGACACCTACGACTCGTGCGCCCGGGCCAAGCAGGTCTTCGGGGTCGACGCGGCGATCGTGGTGACGCAGAGCTACCACATCGACCGGGCGGTGGCGTTGTGCCGCCGCCTCGGCGTCGCCGCGAACGGCGTCGGGGACGACAGCGTGCGGATCTACACCGAGCCGTGGCGCAACTGCGTGATCCGCGAGCGCGGCGCGGTGGTCAAGGCCCTGTTCGACGTGGTCTCGGGCCGCGACCCGGTCTTCCTCGGCCCGAACGAGCCGGGCGTCGGCGACGCGCTCGCGAGCCGCTGAGGTTCGGTTTCCCGTACCAGGGCCGGCGGGCCTGCCCGGCTGACCGCGGCGCCCCCGCCGACCAGGCTGGAACGCATGGAACCGGTCCTGGAACTCACCCGTGTCACCCGTCGTTTCCCCCGCGGCGTCGTCGCCCTTCGTGACGTGTCGCTGGCCGTGCCCGGCGGGCAGTTCGTCGCCGTCATGGGCGCGACCGGCTCGGGCAAGAGCACGCTGCTGCACTGCGCCGCCGGGCTCGACCGGCCCAGCGCCGGCACCGTGCGGCTCGCCGGGCGCGACATCACCCGGATGCGCGAGGGCCCGCTGACCCGGCTGCGGCGCGACCGGCTCGGCTTCGTCTTCCAGTCCTACAACCTGCTCTCCGAGCTCAGCGTGCGGCAGAACGTCGCGCTGCCCGGCCGGCTCGGCGGGCCGCGCCCGCGCCGCATCGAGGACGTGCTGGAGACCGTCGGCCTCGGCGGGCTGGGCCGGCGCCCGGTCGGCGAGCTCTCCGGCGGCCAGCGCCAGCGGGTGGCGATCGCCCGGGCGCTGGTGACCGGCCCTGCGGTGATCTTCGCGGACGAGCCGACCGGCGCGCTCGACCCCGCCACCGGCGGCCAGATCCTCGGCCTGCTCCGCGCCTCGGTCGACCGCGACGGGGTGACCGTGGTGATGGTGACCCACGACCCGGCGGCGGCCGCCTGGAGCGACCGGCTGATCCTGCTCCGCGACGGCGCCCTCGCCGCCGACGACGCGACACCGGACGCCGCGACCATCGCCGACCGGCTGCGCGGCGTCTCCGCGGCGGTGGCGGCGTGATCCGGCAGGCGCTGCGCCGCAACCCGTGGTCGTTCCTCGGCCCGGCCGCCACCCAGTTCCTGGCCGCCGCGCTGGTCGCGGCCGCGCTCGGGATCATGGCCTCGATCGACCGGTCGCCGCTCGACCCCGCCGCCCGGCGCGCGGTGACCGACAGCGGCCTGCCCGACATGGCGGTCGTCTTCCTGATGCTGGCGATCTATCTGTCGATCATCATCGTCGGCGTCACGATGAACGCCACGATCGCGCAGCAGGCCCGCGACATCGCCCTGGTCCGGGCCATCGGCGCCACCCCGGGCCGGGTGCGGCGGGCGATCGCCGCCCAGGCCGCGTGCGTGGCCGTGCCCGCCACCCTCGCCGGGGTGCCGTCCGGCGCGTTCGGCGCCCGGGCCTGGCTCGAATCCCTGGTCTCGCACGGCATCGCCCCGCCGGCCGTCACCTTCCACGCGCACGGCGGCGCGCTGCCGATCGCCCTCGCGATCACCGTCGGCACCTCGCTGATCGGCGCGCTCGTCGCCGCCGTCCGGCCCTCCCGGGTACGCCCGGCGGTCGCGCTGGCCGAGACCGCGGCGCCCCGGCGGCGGGTCGGCGTCGTCCGTACCGTGGTGGGCCTGCTCCTGATCTGCGGCGGGATCGGGCTGTCCGCGGCGATCGCCGGCCGCTCCGCGGCGATCGCCGACCAGGCCGGCCTCTTCGTGATGCTGGCGATGTGCGTCGGCGCCGGCTGCCTCGGCCCGGCGCTGCTCGCCGTCGCCGCGCCGGCCGCGCGCCTGCTCGGCGACGCCGGGCGCCTCGCCGCCGACAACATCGGGGTACGCGCGAAGGCGCTGTCCGGCGCGCTGGTGCCGCTCACCCTCGCGGTGGCGTTCGCCGCGGTCAAGGTCGTCTCGTACACGACCCGGGTGCACGTCACCGGCGATCCCGGCTCGGCCGCGGACCGCTGGCTGGAGTACTCCGGCACGGCCGTCTACGCGGTGTTCGCGGCGGTCGCCGCGCTGAACACCCTCGTCACGCTCATGCTGAGCCGGCGCCGCGACCTGGCGGTCACCCAACTCGCCGGGGGCACCCGGGGGCGCACGCTGGCCGTGATCTTCTGCGAGGCTCTGGTGGTGACGGGTACGGCGCTGGCGGTGGCTGCGGTCGTGGCGACGACGACGCTGCTGCCGTTGCTGCACACCGCGCTGGGCACCTGGACGCCGTGGCTGCCGCCGTCGTGGCTGCTCGCGGGCGTGCTGGGCACCGCGGCGCTGGTGCTGGCCGGCACCGTCCTGCCGGCGGCGCTGGCGCTGCGCCGGCCGCCGATCGAGGTGGTCGCATGATCGTGCTGCGGGCCTGGCTGACGGCGCGCACCTGGCGCGAGCTCGGCTACCTGATCACCGGGGTGCTGGTCACCGCGCCGACGTTCGTGCTCGGCCTGCTCGGCATCATCGCGCTGGCGCCCTCGGTGCTCACCGTCGGCCTTCCGATCCTGGTGGGGGTGCTGGCCCTGGCCCGGCTCAGCCCGCGCTGGTTCCGCGGCCACGCCCGCTACTTCCTCGGCTGGGAGTGGGGCGACCCGCCGCCGCTGCCGGCCCGCACCTTCTGGCGCCGGATCCTGGCGCTGATCCTCGACCCGGCCGCGTGGCGCGCGCTCGGCTACTGCCTCGCCCGCTGGCCGCTGACGATCGTCGGCGCGTATCCGGCGGCGGTCGCCCTGGTCATCGCGCCGTCGGCGCTCACCTATCCACTGTGGTGGTTCGTGACGCCGACCGGTCTCGGCGCGTTCGACACCGACAGCTGGGCGGGCACCTGGCGGGTCGCGCTGCAGGGCGCCGCCGTCCTGCTCGCGGTGCCGTGGTGGATGCGGCTGGTCGTCGCCGGCGACCGCCTCCTGGTCCGGGCGCTGCTGCACCCGAGCCGGTCACAGCGGCGCATCGCCGAGCTCGAGGCCGGCCGGGCCGCCCTGCAGGCCGACGCGACGGCGATGCTGCGCCGGGTCGAACGCGACCTGCACGACGGCACCCAGGCCCGGCTGGTCTCGCTCGGCGTCACCCTGTCGCGGATCGAGCACCGCACCGCCGACGAGGACGTGCGCACGATGGCCGCCGACGCCCGTGGCACGGTCACCGAGGCGCTCGCCGAGCTGCGCGACATCGTCCGCGGCATGCACCCGCCCGCGCTCGACGACGGCCTCGACGTCGCGCTGACCACCCTCGCGGCCCGCAGCGCCGTGCCCGCCGAGGTCACCGTCGTCCTGGCCGCCCGGCCGCCGGACGCGACCGCCTCCGCGCTGTACTTCGCGGTGGCCGAGCTGCTCACGAACGTCGCGCGGCACGCGCAGGCGAGCCGGGTGCGGGTCGGCCTGCGCACCGACGACGGGCTGCTGCTGCTCACGGTGACCGACGACGGGCGCGGCGGCGCGACCCTGGCCTCCTCCGGTACGGGGCTCGCGGGCCTCGCGCGCCGGGCGTCCGCATTGGACGGCTCGCTGGCCGTCGACTCGCCGCAGGGCGGCCCGACGACCGTGACCATGACCCTTCCCGTGGAGACCTGACATGCGCGTGGTGATCGCCGAGGACAACGCCCTGCTGCGCGACGGCATCGCGCTGCTGCTCGGCGAGCACGACATCGAGGTGACCGCCGCGGTGGCCGACGCGGGCGCGCTGCTCTCGGCCGTCGCCGCCGATCCGCCCGACGCCGCGGTGGTCGACGTCCGGATGCCGCCGACACACACCGACGAGGGACTGCGGGCCGCGCTGACCATCAGGTCGGCGTACCCCGGGGTCGGGGTCCTGGTCTTCTCGCAGTGGGTCGAGACCAGCTACGCGCGGCAGTTGCTCTCCGAGCACGTCGGCGGCGTCGGATACCTGCTCAAGGACCGGATCGTGAGCACCGACGAGTTCATCGGCGCGCTGCGGCGGGTCGCCGACGGCGGCACCGCCCTGGATCCGGAGGTGGTCCGGCAGCTGCTCGCCGGGCCGGCCGTCGACGCCGGGCTGGCCCGGCTCACCGAACGGGAACGGGAGATCCTCGGCCTGCTGGCCGAGGGGCGCTCGAACGTGGCCATCGCGGACACCCTGCACCTGGTCGAGCGCAGCGTCGAGAAGCACGTGACGGCCATCTTCACCAAGCTGGACCTGCCGCAGGCGCGCACCGACCACCGGCGCGTCCTGGCCGTGCTGCGGTATCTCCGCTCATGAGCGGCCCGGCCGCGCGGATCAGGAGGGTGTACCGGCTGCAGAAGGCCGCGGCGGGCGGCGTGTGGCACACCCACATCGCCGCCGTGGGCCCGGACGGCGGGCCCAGGCCGATCCTCGAGGACGACGCCGATCACGTCACCCAGGGCTACAGCGTGCAGAAGCTCGCCGTGGCGGTCGCGGTCATGCACCGGATCGACCGGGGCGGGCTGACCCTGGGCACCCGGCTCGACCTGCCGGCGGGCCTCATCCTCGGCGGCTCGGGCAGCTACCACCTGCACCGGGTCTGGGGCGACGAGATCACGGTCGCCAACTTCCTCACCGCGATGCTGCTGGTCTCGGACAACACCGCCGTGCGCATGTGCGGCCGGGTGGTGCCGGCGGCCGAGATGAACGAGATTCTCGCGGCGCTGGGCTTCGCGCACACCCGGGTCGAGCCGGTGGCCGACCCGAGCCGCTTCCTGCTCGGCACCACCACCCCGCGGGAGACGCACGACCTGCTCTGGCGGCTCGCGAGCCGGACGCTGCTCGCGCCGGACTCCTGCGACTTCCTGCTGAGCATCCTGCGCGGGCACAACGGCTATCACGACGGGGTCCGCCGGGTGATGTCGTCGCGCGAGCGCGGGCGGATCGCGACGAAGCACGGCGCCGACTTCAACCGCCTCGGCGAGTCGCGGCACGAGGCCGGCGTCATGTTCGGCGAGAACGGCGGGCCGCTGCTGACCTACGCGATGTTCGCCGAGGGCCTGGGCGAGCCGGACAACTACGGCGCGACCCACCCGGCGGTGCGGGCGCACTCCAGGATCGGCCGGGCCATGCTGGACAACCTGCCGGAGACGCCGAAGTAGCTACCGCGACGAGATAAGACATCGACGGGCATGGACATGCGCTCTCCTTTGGACAAGCATGCGGGGTATGACAGATCAGCGCGAAAGGCCCACGTCCTCGCGGCGCGCGTTCCTGTCGGCCTCGGCGGCCGCCGCCGCGATCCCAGCACTCGGCGCCGGCTCGGCACTCGGCGCCGGCCCCGCGCTCGGCGCCGGCCGCGCCGAGGCCGCCGGTTCCGCTCCGCGCAGACAGGCGCCCGACCGGGAGCTCCGGGCGATGCTCCGGGAGATCGATCCGCACCGGATCGGCGCCACCGTCACCCGGCTCGCCGCCTTCGGCACCCGGCACACCCTGTCCGCGCAGGACAACCCCGCGCGCGGCATCGGCGCGGCGCGGGACTGGATCTTCGAGCAGCTCAGCGCCTACGCCGCCGCGTCCGGCGGCCGGATGACCGTCGAGCTGCAGTCCTTCATCCAGCCGCCGGCGTCGCGCATCCCCGAACCGACCCTGATCACCAACGTCGTCGCCACGCTGCGCGGCGACGACGATCCCGGCCGGGTCTACGTGGTGACCGGCCACTACGACTCGCGGGTCACCGACGTCATGGACGCCACCAGCGACGCGCCGGGCGCCGACGACGACGCGTCCGGCGTGGCGGTGATCATGGAGCTGGCCCGGGTGATGGCCACCCGGCACACCGAGGCGACGATCGTCTTCGCCGCCGTCGCGGGCGAGGAGCAGGGCCTCTACGGCTCCGACCACCTGGCGCAGCAGTTCCGGGACGCGGGCGCCGACGTGCAGGCCATGTTCAGCAACGACATCGTCGGCACCGGCGACGCGCACGACGGCACCGCACCGGACCCGCGGACCGTGCGGCTGTTCGTCGAGGGCGTGCCCACCGCGGAGACCGCCGCGGAGGCAAACGTCCGCAGGTCCGTCGGCGGCGAGAACGACGGCCCGTCGCGGCAGCTCGGCCGCTTCGTCAAGGAGGTCGCGGAGAATCCGCAGACCGGGATGAAGATCCGCGTGATCTGGCGGCGCGACCGCTACCTGCGCGGCAGCGATCACGTCTCGTTCCTGCTCCGGGGCTACCCCGCGGCCCGCTTCACCGAGCCGCGGGAGAACTTCGCGCACGAGCACCAGGACGTCCGCGTCGAGAACGGCGTCCAATACGGCGACCTGGTGGAGTTCTGCGACTTCGCCTACATCGCGCGGGTGGCCCGGGTGAACGGGGCGGTGCTGTGGTCCCTCGCGCAGGCGCCGGGCACGCCGAAGGGCGTGGTGATCGACACGACCCAGCTGACCAACGCGACGACCCTGCGCTGGCAGCCGGACACGGCGGCGGACCTGGCCGGCTACGAGGTGGTCTGGCGCGAGACGACCGCGCCGGACTGGACGAACGCGATGGCGGTCGGGAACGTGACCTCGGTGACGATCGACCTGTCGAAGGACAACGTCTTCTTCGGCGTACGGGCGCTGGACCGGGCCGGCCATCGCAGCCCGGTGACGGCGCCCCGGCCGTCGAGCTGAGGCTCAGCCGTTCCAGCGGTAGATCTGGCCGTCCCGCAGCTCGTAGGAGGCCGGCGGGCGCGGCGCGGGCGCGGCGGCCAGGCGGGCCAGCACCTTGACCCGGCCGCGCAGGTCCAGGCGCGGCTCGTGCCAGTGCAGGTAGGGATGCAGCAGCGCCTTCAGCGCGGCGGTGTCGGCACGCTCGGCGGCGGCCAGCACCTCGGCGACGATCCGATCCATGCGCCCATCATGGACCAATGTCGAGTTCGGTGAGGAGCTTCTCGACCCGGGTCCGGATGGCGTCGCGGATCGGGCGCACGGCGTCGACGCCCCGGCCCGCGGGGTCGTCGAGCCTCCAGTCCTCGTAACGTTTGCCGGGAAAGACCGGGCAGGCGTCGCCGCAGCCCATGGTGACGATGACGTCGGATTCCCGGGCGGCGTCCCAGGTCAGCTTCGCCGGGACCCGATCGGTGATGTCGATACCGACCTCCCGCATGGCCTCGACCGCGGCCGGGTTGATCCGGTCGGCGGGCTCGGACCCCGCGGAGCGGACCTCGACGGCGTCGCCGGCGAGATGGCGCAGCCAGCCGGCGGCCATCTGCGACCGCCCGGCGTTGTGCACGCAGACGAACAGCACGCTGGGTCTGGTGTCGCTCACGGCCCCGTCCTCGAGATGAATGCCGGCGCCGGGTCCTCGACCACGACCCCGGGAGCGGTCTCCGCCGGCGCCGAGTGCTCGACCCCGACCCCGGCGGCCTCTGCCGGGTCCGGGTGCTCGGCCACGACCGCGGTGGCGGTCTCCGCCGCGTCCGGGTAGAGGGCGAGCAGCAGGATGACGCCGGCGACCAGCCCGGCCGCCTGCGCGATGAGGAATCCGGGCAGGGAGCCGGGCGCGATGCCGGCGAAGGTGTCGGTGAGCGTGCGGCCGACGGTGACGGCCGGATTGGCGAAGCTGGTGCTGCTGGTGAACCAGTACGCGGCACCGATGTAGGCGCCGACCGCAGCCGGGGCGACGGCGGCCCGGCCGGAGCGGGCCAGCGCGAACACCAGCAGGAGCAGCCCGGCGGTGGCCACGATCTCGCCGAGCCACAGGTGGCCGCCGGTGCGGTCGCGGGTGGCGACGGTGACCGGCGCCAGGCCGAACATGAGGTTCGCCAGCACGGATCCGGCCATCGCCCCGGCGCACTGCGCGGCCAGGTATCCGGCGAGGTCCGCGCCGGACAGGCCGGTGCGGGTGCGGCGGCCGAGGAACCAGTCGGCGGCGGAGACGACCGGGTTGAAATGGCCGCCGGAGATCGGGCCGAAGGTGAGGATCACCGCGCCGAGGGCGAGCGCGGTGGCGACCGAGTTCTCCAGCAGTTGCAGGCCGACGTCGGCCGGCGAGAGTTCGGCGGCCATGATGCCGGAGCCGACGACGGCGGTGACCAGCATCGCGGTGCCGAGGAACTCGGCGAGCAGCCGGCGCCAGGCCGCGTTTCTGCGGGCCGGCACTCAGGCGCCCGGGGTGAGCAGCGTGGCGAGCCGGCCCATGAGCTCCGGCCGGGGCCGGTAGTAGACCCAGCTCGCCCGGCGCTCGGCGTCGACCAGGCCGGCCTCGCGCAGGGTCTTGAGGTGGTGCGAGATGGTCGAGGCGGACACCTCGAAGGCGGGGGTCAGGTCGCAGACGCAGATCTCGCCGCCCGGCGCCGAGGCGATCATCGACATCAGCTGCAGGCGGACCGGGTCACCGAGCGCCTTGAACGCGACCGACAGGTTGATCGCGGCGGCGGAGTCCAGGCTCTGCCGGGCCATCGGAGAGCAGCAGGGAACCTCCGGGGCGGCGAGCGCGAGGGCGGCCGGTTTCGACATCATTCGAGTTTGACAGTTGTCGAATCCGTATGCAACTCTCGGCTTCGAAGGTTATCGAATCCGACGATCATCGAACCCATGGGCTTCGGTGGTCGACGCCGCCCTGAAGGAGCACCGCATGACCGACATCCACCTCACGCCCGGCACCCCCGCCGAGACCGACGGCACCGCGACCTGCTGCGGCACCGCCACCGACACCAGCGGCGAGGCGGGCTGCTGCGGCACCGCCACCAGCGGCGACGCTGGCTGCTGCGCCACCACCACCGCCACCAGCGGCGAGGCGGGCTGCTGCGGCGCCGCGACCGACACCAGCGGCGATGGCGAGGACATCCGCGCGCAGGTCCGGGCCCGCTACGCCGACGCCGCGACCCGCGCCGCCGAGGGCAGCAGCTGCGGCGGCGGCACCCTCTACGGCGACGACGAGCGCGGCGAGCTACCCGAGACCGCGCTGCGGGCCAGCCTGGGCTGCGGAAACCCGCTGCGGGTGGCCGAACTCGGCCCCGGCGAGACCGTGCTCGACCTCGGCTCCGGCGGCGGCATCGACGTGCTGCTGTCGGCCCGCCGGGTCGGACCCACCGGCAGGGCGCACGGCCTGGACATGACCGACGAGATGCTCGAACTGGCGCGCCGCAACGCCGCCGAGGCCGGCGCCACCAACGTCGAGTTCCACAAGGGGCACATCGAGGACATCCCGCTGCCCGACGGCACCGTCGACGTCATCATCTCCAACTGCGTGATCAACCTGTCCGCCGACAAGCCCTCGGTCTTCGCCGAGATGCACCGGGTGCTGCGGCCCGGCGGCCGGATCGGCATCTCCGACGTCGTCGCCGAGGACCACCTCACCCCCGAGCAGCGCCGAGTGGTCGGCGACTGGTCGTCCTGCATCGCCGGCGCGCTCTCCCGCAGCGAGTACCTCGGCGGGCTCACCGCCGCCGGCTTCACCGAGGTCAGCGTCGAGTTCACCGCCGCGTACGCCGAAAGCATGCACTCGGCGATCATCCGCGCCCGCCGGCCGTAGGCGCGCGCGGCGACCATCCGCGCCGCCGGCCTTAGGCGCAAGGAGCGGCCGGGTCCCCGAGGGACCCGGCCGCCGTCGAGCTGATCAGGCGCCGCGGAGCGTGGCTCCCACCCGCGACGACGCCAGCGCCACCGCCGTGTCCCGGGCCGCGACGGCCTCCTCGACCGTCAGCGTCCGGTCCGGCGCGCGGAACGTCAGCTTGTACGCCAGGCTCTTGAGGCCGGCGCCGAGCTGCTCCGACGCGTACACGTCGAAGAGCCGGACCGATTCCAGCAGCTCGCCCGCGCCCGCGACCAGCGCCGCCTCGACCTCGGCCGCCGGCACCGCCGCGTCCACGACCAGCGCCACGTCGATCAGCGCCGCCGGGAAGGTGGAGATCCGGATCGCCTGGGTCACCACGGTCGCCGGGATCGCGTCCAGGTCGAGCTCCATCGCGCAGGTGCGCTTCGGCAGCTCCAGCGCGGCGACCACGCTCGGGTGCAGCTCGCCCGCGTACCCGATCACCGTGCCGTCGACAGCGATCGCCGCGCACCGTCCCGGGTGCCACGGCGGGTACTCAGCCGCCCGTACCGTGATCCGGTCGGCGGCCATGCCGGCCGCGGCGAGCCCGATGCGCGCCGCCTCGATCGCGTCCGACCAGGTCGCCGTGCGTCCCGCGCCCCACCAGCCGGCCGGTGCCGCCTCGCCGGTCAGCACCGCGGCGAGGTGCCACGGCTGCTCGGGAACGATCGCGTTCGCCGCCGCCCAGTCCTCATCGGACGGGCCGTGGTCCACGCCGAGCACCGGCGGCGCGACGGCCGTCAGGTGCGGCAGGAAGACCGTGCCGGTCTCGTAGAGCGCCAGGTCGCGCTCGCCGCGGCCCAGGTTGCGCTTGAGCGTGCCGAGCAGCGACGGGAGCAGCGACGTGCGCAGCAGCGGCTCCTGGTCGGAGATCGGGTTGGTCAGCCGCACCGCGCTGCGCCGCGGGTCGTCCGCGGCCAGCCCGAAGACGTCGGCCGCGCCCGTCGAGACGAACGGGTACGACAGCACCTCGACGTAGCCGTTCTCGGCCATCGCCCGCCCGACCATGCGCCGGCGACGCTGCGCCGGCGTGAGCACGCCGCCGCCGCGGGTCGGCGGCAGGATGCTCGGGATCACCCCGAAGCCGCCGAGCCGGGCCACCTCCTCGACGAGGTCGATCGGGGCGACCAGGTCCGGGCGCCAGGACGGCCGCGTCACCTCGAGCGGCTCGACGCCGCGCACCGCGCAGCCGATCCGGCCGAGCAGCGTGGTCACCTGCTCGACCGGGTATTCGACGCCGATGCGGCGGGTGGCGAGCGTGGTGTCGAGCAGCACCGGCGCCGGCGCGACGAGGTGGTTCTGGTCGAGCACCCGCTCGTCGACGGTGCCGCCGGCGTGCCTGGTGAGCAGCTCGACCGCGCGGTCGAGCGCCACCAGCGGCAGCATCGGGTCCACGCCGCGCTCCCAGCGCTTCGCCGCCTCGCTGAACAGCTTGTGCCGGCGAGCCGTGCGGCCCACCATCACCGGGTCCCAGTGCGCGGCCTCCAGCAGCACGTCCACGGTGTCCGGCTGCATCTCGGTGGTCTCGCCGCCCATGACCGCGGCGAGGCAGATCGGCCCCGAGTCGTCGCAGATCACCATGTCCTCGGCGTCGAGCACCCGGGCGACGCCGTCCAGGGTGGTCAGCTTCTCCCCCGTACGGGCGCGGCGCACGACCAGAGCGCCGCGGACCAGGTTGAGGTCGAAGACGTGCATCGGCTGGCCGAGCTCGAGCATCACGTAGTTGGTGATGTCGACGGCCAGGGAGATCGTGCGCACCCCGGCGGTGATCAGCCGGCGCTGCATCCACTCCGGCGACGGCGCGGACGGGTCGATGCCGCGCACCACCCGCGCCGCGAACCGGTCGCAGCCGATCGTGTCGTCGATCCGCAGCGGGTGCGGCGGCTCGGCGGTCGCGCCCGGCGCGTCGCCCAGGCCCGGATCCGTGTACGCCGACTCGTACGCGTGCGACAGCTCGCGGGCCACGCCCCGGATGCTCATCTGGTAACCCCGGTCGGGGGTGATCTCCAGGTCGAGGACCACGTCGTCGAGCCCGACGATCGGACGGGCGTCGACGCCCGTCGGCGCCGAGTCCGGCGGGAGCACGATGATGCCGGAGTGGTCGCCGCTGAGCCCGAGCTCCGCGGCCGAGCAGATCATGCCGTTGGAGTTGCGCCCGTAGGTCTTGCGCGCACCGATCTTGAACCCGCCGGGCAGCTCGCCGCCCGGCAGGATCACCACGACCAGGTCGCCGACCTCGAAGTTCCGCGCGCCGCAGACGATCTCCTGCGGCGCGGCGGCGCCGACGTCCACCCGGGTGAAGCGGATCGGCTTCTTGAAACCGGTCAGCTCCTCGATCTCGAGCACCCGGCCGACGACCAGGTCGCCCTTGATCGTGGCGGCCTGGTCGACGATCGACTCGACCTCGATGCCGAGGTCGACCAGCTTGCGCTCGAGCTCATCGGCGGAGAGCACCGCCGGCAGCTCCACGTATTCGCGGAGCCAGGACAGAGACAGCTTCATGATCAGACCGCCATCCCGAAGTTGCGGGTGAACCGGACGTCACCCTCCACCATGTCGCGCATGTCGCTCACGCCGTTGCGGAACATCAGCGTGCGCTCGACGCCCATCCCGAACGCGAAGCCCGAGTAGCGCTCCGGGTCGATGCCGGACGCCGCGAGCACCCGCGGGTTGACCATGCCGCAGCCGCCCCACTCGACCCAGCGCGGCCCGTCGCGGTGCTGCGCGAACCACACGTCGAACTCGGCCGACGGCTCGGTGAACGGGAAGTAGTGCGGGCGCCACCTGGTCCGGGCGTCCGGGCCGAACATCGCCCTGGCGAAGTGGTCGAGGGTGCCCTTGAGGTGGGCCATCGAGATGCCCTCGTCGACGACGAGGCCCTCGATCTGGTGGAACACCGGGCTGTGCGTGGCGTCCAGGTCGTCGGTGCGGTAGACCCGGCCCGGGCACACCACCCGGATCGGCGGCTGCCGGTGCAGCATCGTGCGGACCTGGCCGGGCGAGGTGTGCGTGCGCATCACCAGGCCGGGAAGGTCCACGTAGAACGTGTCCATGAGCCCGCGGGCCGGGTGGTCGACGCCGATGTTGAGCGCGTCGAAGTTGGCCCATTCGAGCTCGAGCTCGGGGCTTTCGACGACGTCGTAGCCCATGCCGACGAACAGGTCGCCCATGTGCTCCATGAGCGTCGTCAGCGGGTGCCGGGCGCCGCGCGGTGCCCGGTCCCAGGGCAGGGAGACGTCGACGCGCTCCTCGACCAGGACCCGGGCGGCACGCTCGAGCTCCAGCTCGGCGAGCCGGGCGTCGAACGCGCCCTGCACGGACTGCCGGGCCTCGTTGACGCGCTTGCCGGCCTCGGACTTCGCGTGCGGCGGCAGCGAGCCGATCTCGCGCCGGGCCAGCGAGACCGGGGACCGGTCGCCGAGGTGTGCGGACTTCAGCGCGCCGAGCGCGTCGAGGTCCGGCGCGGCGGCGAACGCCTGCGCGGCCTCGGCGACGGCGGCCTCGAGCGCCTCGGGGGCGAGCAGGACGGCCTGCTTCGGATCGTACGGATCGTTGCGGTAGGACATGATCGGGCGAACTCCCTCACACCGGATGAGCCATCGGGCAGTGTACGGAGGCGCGGCTGTGCCGCCGCCCGCCGGTCAGGAAAGTTCGCGCAGGAGTGTCAGACCCGGCGCCCGCGACCAGCGGGCCGGATAAACATCGGGAGCACTCGGCGCATGGTTGCAGCATAACGCCCGGCGCTCGGGAATTACCGCTGGGCGCGTGCCGAGGCGTAGAGGCACACCGCGGCGGCGGCGGCCAGGTTCAGGCTCTCGGCGCCGCCGTAGATCGGCACCCGGACCCGCTTGTCGGCCGCCTTCAACAGCTCGTCCGGCAGCCCGTGCGCCTCGGAGCCGAAGAGCCAGGCGGTCGGCCGCGTCAGCGACCCGTCGTCGAGCAGGTCGTCGAGGCCCGCGTCGCCGGAGCCGGTGGTGGCGAGGACCCGCAGGCCGAAGTCGCGCAGCTGGTCGACCACCTGCAGCGGGGTCCGCACCACGTCCACGTGGAAGAGGCTGCCCGCCGACGCCCGGACGCACTTGCCGTTGTAGGGGTCGACGGCGTCGCCGGCGAAGATCACCGCGCCCGCCCCGGCCGCGTCGGCGGTGCGCAGCACGGTGCCGGCGTTGCCCGGATCGCGGATCTCCACGGCCACCGCGACCAGGCGCGGCCCCTTGGACAGCGCCTCGGCCAGCGGCACGTCGATCTGCTCGCAGACCGCGACCAGGCCCTGCGGCGCGACGGTCTCGGCCAGCGCCGCGAGGCCCGGCTCGTCGACCGGGGACACGACGGGCGCCTGCGCCGCCAGGTCGGCGTGCCGTGACAGCGCCGCGTCCGTACCGAACAGCTCGAGGACGACCCCCGCGGCCAGGGCGGACCGCACCGCCTGCGGTCCCTCCGCCAGGAAGCGGCCGGTCTGGTCGCGGTCACGGCGGCGCTGCAGGCGCCGGGCGGCGACGACCCTTGGGGTACGGGGCGAGAAGGTCACGTGTCCTCCGGGAGGGAACGGCATCGGGGCGCCTCCCGGATCAACCGGAAGACGCCCCGAAAGCGAGTTGCTCAGGCGATGTCAGGCAGCCTGCGCGGCAGCGCCGCCGGTGCCCTCGGCCGCCACCGCGGTCCGCGCGATCTCGACGATCGCCGCGAACGAGGCGGCGTCGTTGACGGCCATGTCGGCCAGGATCTTGCGGTCCACCTCGACGCCGGCCAGCTTGAGGCCCTGGATCAGGCGGTTGTAGGTCAGGCCGTTGGCCCGCGCGCCCGCGTTGATGCGCGTGATCCACAGCTGGCGGAAGTCGCCCTTGCGGTCACGGCGGTCGCGGTACGCGTACTGCATCGAGTGCAGCACCTGCTCCTTGGCCTTGCGGTACAGCCTGGAGCGCTGCCCGCGGTAGCCGCTGGCGGTCTCCAGCAGCGTACGGCGCTTCTTCTGGGCGTTTACTGCCCGCTTGACGCGTGCCATTTCGGTACTCCTAACAGGGGAACGAGTGTGGCGCGCGCGTCAGCGGCCCAGCATCTTCTTGACTCGCTTGGTGTCGGCCTTGGCCACCGTGACCGTACCGGTCATCCGGCGCGTGACGTGGGAGGACTTGCCCTCCAGCAGGTGGCGCTTACCGGCCAGCTCCCGGACGATCTTGCCCTTACCGGTGACCTTCACCCGCTTGCCCATGCCGGTGTGGCTCTTCATCTTCGGCACTTAGAACGCCTCTTCCTTAATTACTTACTCTGCAGTGGCAGCGGTGCTGTCGACCGACTCGTCGGCCGGCGGTGCCTCGGCAACGTCACCCTCACGCGGCTCGCGCGCGGGGCGCGCGTTGGCCGCGATCACGGCCGCAGCCGCGGCCTTGGTGGCCCGGTGCGGCGCCAACACCATGATCATGTTTCGGCCGTCCTGCTTCGGACTGGCCTCGACGAAACCCAGCTCCGAGATCTCTTCGCTGAGCCTGCGCAGGAGCCGGAAACCCAGCTCGGGGCGGCTCTGCTCACGACCACGGAACATGATCGTCACCTTGACCTTGTCGCCCGCCTTGAGGAACCGGACAACGTGACCCTTCTTGGTCTCGTAGTCGTGCGGGTCGATCTTCGGCCGGAGCTTCATTTCCTTGATGACGGTCTGTTGCTGGTTGCGCCGGGCTTCGCGCGCCTTGAGTGCACTCTCGTACTTGAACTTGCCGAAGTCCATGAGCTTGCACACCGGCGGGCGCGCCATCGGCGCTACCTCGACCAGGTCCAGATCGACGTCCGCGGCCAGCTGCAGGGCGCGCTCGAGCGGGACGATGCCCACCTGCTCACCCTCGGGGCCGACCAGCCGGACTTCCCTCGACCGGATCTGCTCGTTAATGCGTGGTTCGACGCTGATGGGGCCTCCTCAGAACGATCTAGTGGATGCCTCCCCCGGCGGTTCGACCGCGAGAGAGTACTGCCAATGTCGGTCGGCCCGCTCGCCCTCATCCACAGGGCGACAGGAAAGCAGAAGGCCCCGGCACGCATGCCAGGGCCCGCTCGACCGGTCATCGGCGTCCATGAGGACGCACACCACGCCCGGAGGATCCCGGGGCGGTTGACCGGACCCAGCCACTCCAGGAGTGACTTGGGTGGGAACCAGCGGGCTCCTCTTTCGCGCCCGCTCCGTCCTCCCGAGGGAGGTGGTGCGGGCGTGGTCGACTACCAGCCGAGTCTACCAGCTCAGGAGGTGGCCGCCGAATGGAGGGCGCGCAGCGCCCGGACGCCCTCCAGCGCGTACTGCTTGTCGGCGGCCTGCAGCGCGTGGACCGGCACCGTGTCGTCGTCGAGCATCTCGAGCGACGCCCAGGGCGAGTTGCGGTCGAAGCGCACCGCCCGCACCGCGGACCACGGCAGCTCGTAGCCGCCGATCACGTTGCGCACCCGCACGCCGTCGGCGTCCGCGGCCACCCGAGGCCGGGTGAAGGCGAGGATGCCGAGCCCGATCAGCACGCCGAGCCCGATCATCGCGCCCTGGTCGCCGCGCTGGAACCGGCCCATCGTGTCGCCGGTCGACCCGTGCAGGCCGAAGCTGAGCACGGTGAAGAGCACCACCACCCCGACCGCCAGGAAGCCGGCCACCCAGCGGACGCGGCGGGGCCGGAACTCAACGGACGCCTCGATCGAAGTCACGCCAACCACTGTGCCACTCCCCCTCTCACAACCGGCAATTGGAGATGTCGGTAACCAGGATCGCCCGCGCGCCGAGGTCGTACAGCTCGTCCATGATCTGGTGCACGGCGTTGCGCCGGACCATGGCCTGCACCGCGACCCAGCCCTCGCGGTGCAGCGGCGACACCGTCGGCGACTCGATGCCCGGCGTCAGCGCGGTCGCGCTCTCCAGCAGGTCGGCGCGCACGTCGTAGGCGAGCATCACGTAGCTGCGGGCCACCAGCACGCCCTGCAGCCGCCGCATGAGCTGCGCCGACGCTCCGGACTCCACGGCCTGGTCGCGGCCGATCAGGATCGCCGAGGAGCGCAGGATCGGCTCGCCGACGGTGACCAGACCGGCCTGGCGCAGCGTGGTGCCGGTCTCCACCACGTCGGCGATCAGGTCGGCGACGCCGAGGCGCACGGCGTTCTCGACCGCGCCCTCGAGGCGCACCACCTCGGCCTTGAGGTCGTGCTCGTCCAGATACCGCTCGACCACCCCCGGGAACGCGGTGGCGATGCGCCTGCCGCCGATCTCCGCCGGGGAGGAGAGCGATCCCGGCGGCGCGGCCCAGCGGAACAGGGCCCCGCCGAAGCCCAGGTCGAGGAGCTCGCGCGCGGGCGCGCCGGAGTCGACGAGCAGGTCCCGGCCGGTCATGCCGAGATCGAGATCACCCGACGCCACGTACGTCGCGATGTCGCGCGGCCGAAGGTAGAAGAACTCCACGTTGTTGGCCTCGTCACGGCAGACGAGTTCCTTGGGGTCGGTGCGCTGGCGGTAGCCGGCGTCGCGCAGCATCTGCGTGGCCGGTGCGGACAGGGTGCCTTTGTTGGGAATGGCGATGCGCAGCATCGACGTGCTCCTTCGATCGGATTCGATTGAGGCGGAGAGCACGTCAGAGATGTCGGTACACGTCCTTCAGCTCGAGCCCGGTGGCGATCATCAGGACCTGTGCCTGGTAGAGCAGCTGGGAGATCTCCTCAGCGGCGCGCTCCGGCCCCTCGTGCTCGGCGGCCATCCAGGACTCGGCCGCCTCCTCGACGACCTTCTTCCCGATGAAGTGCACGCCACGGTCCAGCGCCGCCACGGTGGACGAACCCTCGGTCCGCTGCACCGCCTTCGCCTGCAACTCGGCGAACAACTCTTCGAACGTCTTCACGGGAGACGATTGTGGCAGCTCATCACGGGATGGCGACGGACGGCCCCAACGAGTGGGACGTGGCCTAGGCTCGCCTTCATGCTCAGCCGAAACGCCATCGCCGCCCAGGCCTGCGCGGCCGTGCTCCTCATCACCACCGCGGGTTGCGCCCCGGCCGACGACACGAAGCCCTCGGCCGGCGCCTCCGCGTCGGCCTCCGGCTCGGCCTGCCCGGCCGGAGCGCTCGACACGTTCACCGCCGGCAAGCTCACGATCGGCACCGACAACCCGGCGTACGAGCCGTGGTTCTCCGGCAACAAGCCGAGCAACGGCAAGGGCTTCGAGTCGGCGGTCGCGCACGAGGTCGCCGCGCGCCTCGGCTACCCGGCGCAGAACGTGGTCTGGACCGAGGTGACGTTCAACAACGCCATCGCGCCGGGGCCGAAGACGTTCGACTTCGACATCAACCAGTTCTCGATCACGCCCGAGCGGCGCAAGGCCGTCGACTTCTCCTCGCCGTACTACCTGGTCCGGCAGGCGGTGATCACGACCGCCGGCTCGAAGATCGCCGGCGCGAAGACCATCGCGGACCTCAAGTCCGCCAAGCTCGGCGCCCAGGTCGGCACCACCAGTTACCAGGCGATCACCGAGGTGCTCAAGCCGGACACCAAGCCGCTGGTCTACAACAACAACGACGACGCCAAGGCGGCCCTGGAGAACGGCCAGGTCGACGGCATCGTGGTGGACCTGCCGACCGCGTTCTACATGACCGGGGCCGAGCTCAAGGACGGCGTGATCGTCGGGCAGTTGCCGCAGGTCGGCGTACCGGAGCAGTTCGGCCTGGTCCTCGACCTCGGGTCGCCGCTCACCGGCTGCGTCACCCAGGCCGTCGACCAGCTTCGCCAGGACGGCACCCTCGCGGTCCTCGAGAAGCAGTGGCTGGCCGGCACGGGCGGGGCACCCGAGCTCTCGTGAGCGCCACGCTCCACGAGCCCTCCGAGATCCAGCGCGGGCGGATCGCCTATCGGCGACGGCGGACGATCCGCTCGGTGCTGTTCGCGGCCCTCTCCACCGCCGTCGTCGGCACGCTGCTCGTGGTGGCGGTCACCGGCGCGCCCGGCTGGGACAGGGTCAAGCAGTCGTTCTTCGACCCCGAGGTGGCCCGGCGCTACCTGCCGGCCATCCTCGAGGGCCTCTGGCTCAACATCAAGCTGCTGGTCGTCTGCGCGTTCCTCGCCCTGGCGCTGGGGCTGCTGATCGCGACGCTGCGGACCCTGCGCGGCCCGGTCTTCTTCCCGGTACGCGCGCTGGCCACCGGCTACACGTACACGTTCCGCGGCCTTCCGCTGATCATCGTGATCTACCTGGCCGCCTTCGGCGTGCCCGGCCTGCGGCTGCAGGGCACCCCGGGGGTGCTGGTGCTGGGCGGGGCCGCGCTGATCATCACGTACGGCGCGTACCTGGCCGAGGTCTTCCGGGCCGGCATCGAGTCGGTGCACCCGAGCCAGTTGGCCGCGGCCCGGTCGCTGGGCCTGACCTACCGGCAGACGATGCGGCACGTGGTGCTGCCGCAGGCCATCCGCCGGGTGGCGCCGCCGCTGCTCAACGACACGGTGGCGCTGCAGAAGGACGTCGGGCTGGTGTCGCTGGCCGGCCCGATCGACGCCGTGCGCGCCGCCCAGATCGGCGTCGCCCACGAGGCCAACTTCACGCCCTACATCGTGGCGGGGGTGCTCTTCGTGCTGCTCGCCCTGCCGCTGATCGCCGTCACCGACTGGGTCACCCTGCGCGCGGCCCGCCGCCAGTCCGCGGGTGTCTGATGCTGCTGTCCTGCGAGAACGTCCGCAAGACCTTCGGCGCGAGCGTCGTGCTCGACGACCTGTCGCTGGAGGTCGACGAGCACCAGGTCGTCGCGCTGATCGGCGCCTCCGGGTCGGGCAAGTCGACGCTGCTGCGCTGCGTCAACCTGCTCACCACCATCGACGACGGCATCATCCGGCTCGACGGCGAGGACATCACCGACCCCCGGGCCAACCCGGACCTGGTACGCCGCCGCATCGGCATGGTGTTCCAGTCCTACAACCTGTTCCCGCACATGACCGTGCTGCGCAACATCACGCTGGCGCCCGGACGGGTGCACCGGCGGGCCGCCGCCGAGGTCAGGGACCAGGCCATGGAGTGGCTGGGCCGGGTCGGGCTGGCCGACAAGGCGGACAGCTACCCCGACCGGCTCTCCGGCGGCCAGCAGCAGCGGGTCGCGATCGTCCGGGCCCTGGTCAACAGCCCGCGGCTGCTGCTGCTCGACGAGGTCACCTCGGCGCTCGACCCGGAACTGGTCGGCGAGGTGCTGACGATGATCCGCGGCCTCAAGGACGAGGGCATGACGATGGTGCTCGCCACCCACGAGATGGGTTTCGCCCGGCAGGTCGCCGATCAGGTGGTCTTTCTGGACGGCGGCCGGGTCCTCGAGGCCGGCCCGCCCGACCGGGTGCTGGGCGACCCGTCGGAGCCCAGGACCCGGCAGTTCCTGGCCCGGATCATCGAGGCCGGCCGGTTGTAGGTCCCGGCTAGCGTTCGATCATGGATTGCCTCGTCTGCAGCAACAACGACCGGTTCGACGAGTTGCCGCCCAGGGAGCGCGTCGCGGCCGACCCGCACTGGCGGGTGGCACACGCCTTCGACTCCACCTTGCCGGGCTGGCTGGTCCTGGTCCCGCGCAGGCACGTCACGTCCATCGCCGACCTGAGCGACGCCGAGGCGGCGGCCCTGGGGACCTGGCAGGTCCGGCTGTCCCGCGCGCTGCGCGACGTGACCGGCTGCGCGAAGACCTACGTGATGCAGTTCGGCGAGGCCGAGGGATTCGGACACGTCCACTTCCACCTGGTGCCCCGCATGCCGGACATCCCCGACGACCACCGGGGCCCCGCCGTCTTCCGCTACCTCGCCCGCCCACCCGGGCGGGCCCTCGACGAGGCTCACCGCGACAGCGTGGCGGAGGCGCTGCAGGCCCGCCTCGCGCGGCCCGGCTCCTGACGGCCCGGTTCCGCAAGGCTCGCAGGCGACCGCCCGCCATCGCGGGCGGCCGGCCTGTTCCGCTACCTGCCGATGTCCCGGATCGCGATGGCCGCGTCGAGGACGGCGACGGTTGCCTGCCAGCCCTTGTCCTCGATCGAGTCCTCCAGGCCGGCCCGGTCCTTCGCCTGGCCGAGGCTCTCCACGGTCAGCACGCCGTGCGCGACCGGGGTCTGCTCGTCCAGCGCGACCCGGGTCAGCCCGCTGGTCACCGCATCGTTGACGTATTTGAAGTGCGGGGTCTCGCCCCGGATGACCACGCCGAGCGCGACGACCGCGTCGCACCGCTTGGCGAGCGCCTGCGCCACGACGGGAAGCTCCACCGAGCCGGCCACCCGCGCCACGATCACCTCGTCGACGCCGCACGCCTTGGCGGCCGCCTGCGCCCGCTCGACCATGTGGTCGACCAGGTCGGAGTGCCAGCGCGAGCCGACGATGCCGAGCTTGAGCCCGGCGGCGTCGACGGTGCTGATGTGCGGATCACCGAAACCGGCCATGTGTTGCCCCCTTGCCTAGATCTTGCGCCCAGCCGCCGTCGCGGCGCCGGGGAATCAGCCCAGAGCCTCGAACAGGTGGCCCATCCGGTCCCGCTTCGTCCGCAGGTAGCGCACGTTCTCGGGGTGCAGGCGCACCGGCAGCGCCTCGCGCCCGATGATGGTCAGGCCGTAGCCCTCCAGCCCGGCCCGCTTCGCCGGGTTG
Source organism: Actinoplanes sp. NPDC026623 (assembly GCF_040638275.1). Classification (NCBI taxonomy): domain Bacteria; kingdom Bacillati; phylum Actinomycetota; class Actinomycetes; order Micromonosporales; family Micromonosporaceae; genus Actinoplanes; species Actinoplanes sp. NPDC026623. Next base: position 68,670 of record NZ_JBEZXZ010000020.1, read on the forward strand.
TTGGTGAGCAGCCGCATCGAGCGCACGCCCAGCTCGTAGAGGACCTGCGCGCCGGTGCCGTAGTCGCGGGCGTCGGCGGGCAGGCCGAGCTCCAGGTTCGCGTCCACGGTGTCCAGACCGCGGTCCTGCAACTGGTACGCCTGCAGCTTGTGCAGCAGCCCGATGCCCCGGCCCTCGTGCCCGCGCATGTAGAGCACCACCCCGCGCCCCGCCTCGGCCACCCGCTCCAGGGCGGCGTCGAGCTGCGGCCCGCAGTCGCAGCGCACCGAGCCGAAGACGTCGCCGGTCAGGCACTCCGAGTGGACCCGGACCAGCACGTCCTCGCCGTCGCCGAGATCGCCGAAGACCAGGGCGACGTGCTCGGCGCCGTCGACACCGCCGCGGTAGCCGACCGCGGTGAAGTCGCCGTGCTCGGTCGGCAGCCGGGTCTCGACGACCCGCTCGACCTGCTGCTCGGTGAGCCGCCGGTAGGCGATCAGGTCGGCGATGCTGATCAGCGCCAGGTCGTGCTCGATGGCGAACTTCTCCAGGTCGGGCATCCGCATCATGGTGCCGTCGTCGTTGACCATCTCGCACAGCACGCCGGCCGGGCGCAGGCCGGCGAGCACCGACAGGTCGATCGCGGCCTCGGTGTGGCCGGGGCGGCGCAGCACGCCGCCGGCCTTGGCCCGCAGCGGCACCACGTGCCCCGGGCGCGACAGGTCGGTCGGCTTGGTGTCGGCCGAGGCCAGCAGCCGGATCGTGTGCGCGCGGTCGGCGGCCGAGATGCCGGTGCTGATGCCGTCGCGGGCGTCGACAGTCACCGCGTACGCGGTGCCGCGCCGGTCCTGGTTGGTGTGGAACATCGGCGGCAGGTCGAGGCGGTCGGCCTCGTCCTCGGTCAACGGCACGCAGATGTAGCCGGACGTGTAGCGGACCATGAACGCCAGCAGCTCGGGCGTGGCGTGCTCGGCCGCGAAGATCAGGTCGCCCTCGTTCTCGCGGTCCTCGTCGTCCACGACGATCACCGCGCGGCCCGCGGCGATGTCGGCCACGGCCCTTTCGATGTCAGCCAACATGACGATCTCCCAGCATCTTCTCGACGTACTTGGCGATCACGTCGACCTCGAGGTTGACGGGGTCGCCGACGGATTTGGAACCGAGGACGGTGAGCTTGAGCGTGGTCGGGATGAGCCCGACGCTGAACGTGTCGGCGGTGACCTCCATGACGGTCAGCGAGACGCCGTCGACGGTGATCGAGCCCTTCTCCACCACATAGCGGGCCAGCTCGGGCGGCAGCGAGAAGCGCAGCACCTCCCACTCGTCGGCGGGCTCGCGGGCGACGATCGTGCCGACCCCGTCGACGTGGCCCTGCACGAGGTGCCCGCCGAGCCGGGAGCCGACGGTCGCGGCGCGCTCCAGGTTGACCTGCGCGCCGGGTTTGAGCACGCCGAGCGAGGAACGCCGCAGGCTCTCCCCCATCACGTCGGCCGTGAAGACGCCGTCGGCGTTGTCGATGACGGTCAGGCAGACGCCGTTGACCGAGATCGAGTCGCCGTGCCGGGCGTCGGACGTCACGACGGGCCCGCGTACGGCGAGGACCGCCGAGTCGCCACCCGCGTCGGTGAGGTAGACGACCTCACCCAGTTCCTCGACGATGCCGGTGAACATCAGGAGTCCTTCCAATCCGTTTTTGGGTGGTGGGTGGGGTGGTCGGACGGCTTCTGCCGCAGCGATGCGGTGAAGCGCAGGTCGGGGCCGATCTGCGTGATGTCGCTGAGGTCCAGTTCCAGCGCCTCGGCGATGGTGGTGACGCCCGCGCCGACCAGCGACGGCTGGCCGGCGCCGAGCAACTTCGGCGCGATGTAGCCGACGATCTTGTCGACCAGCCCGGCCTCGAGGAAGCCGCCCGCCAGGGTCGGGCCGCCCTCCAGCAGCACGGCCCGGACGCCGCGCAGGTACAGCTCGTTGAGCAGGGCGGGGAGGTCGACGCGGCCGTCCGGGCCGGCGCCGACCTCGGACGCCGTCGCGATCCAGGTCGGTGCGGCCTGGTCGCGGACCCGGGCACCCGCTGGCGTACGCCCGGAGGAGTCCACGACGACCCGCCAGGGCTGCTTGATCGCGAGGCTGCCGTCGCGCAGGTCGCGGACCGTCAGCTGGGGATCGTCGGCGATGACCGTGCCGACACCGGCGACGATCGCGTCGACGGTGCTGCGCAGCCGGTGCACGTCGCTGCGGGACGTCGGCGAGGTGATCCACTGGCTGGTGCCGTCCGCCGCGGCGGAGCGCCCGTCGAGGGTGGCGGCGTACTTCCAGGTCACATAGGGCCGGCCGCGGCGCACGGCGGTCAGCCACGCGACGTTGCCGTCCTCGGCCTCCTGGCGGCGGACCCCGGTCTCGACCCGCACCCCGGAGCCGCGCAGCGTGGCCGCGCCGCCGGCCGCGACCGGCGTCGGGTCGTCGACGGCGATGACCACCCGGGTGATCCCCGCGTTGATCAGCGCCTGGGCGCAGGGCCCGGTGCGGCCGGTGTGGTTGCAGGGCTCCAGGGTCACGATCGCGGTGCCGCCGCGGGCCCGCTCGCCGGCCTGCGCGAGGGCGACGATCTCGGCGTGCGGCCCGCCGACGTACGCGTGGAAGCCCTCGCCGACGACCTCGCCGTCCGCGCTGAGCAGCAGGCAGCCGACGACCGGGTTGGGGCTGGTCGTGCCAAGGCCCCGGGCGGCGAGCGCAATCGCGCGGCCCATCGCCTCGTCGTCGGTGACCATCTGTGTCCCTCTCCAAGCGCGGTGCGGTCACGCGCTGAAGAGGAGAGAAACCACGGAAACAGGACATGAGGGGACGCTTCGCGCCGCCCCGGCGAGAGCACGCCGCGACGAGCCCTCATCCTGCTCCCGCGCGCTGTCTCCCATCCGGACTGTCTGACCGATCGGTCCCGCGAGGGGCCGTCCGATCAACCGTCGGCTCTGGAGTCTCACCAGATCCACCGTCCGTCAAGGTAACGACGTCCGGGTCGCGGGCTCAGCCCTGCCGGAGCAGGGCATTACCGCCGGTTCGGAATTTCACCGAGTCCCGCCAGCGCGTGGTGGGTCACCCATGAGTCTTACACGCAAACCCCGGCTTGCCACCTCCTGGGCGACTCAGGTCACAAACCCATGCCCGCCGCCGACGGGTCCTCCGGGTCCTCCGAGTCCGCGCGGCGCCGGTCGATCGCCACGTAGGAACCCGGCTGGCTCTTGGCCACCTTCTTCATGTCGGAGGCCACCGCGACGACCTCCCGGGCGTCCTCGAACCGGCGGCCCTCGGCCGTCGCCTGAGCGACCCCGATCGAGAGGGTCACCAGGGCCGCACGCTGCTTGTTGCCGCGCCGGTCGGGCACCTCGATGTAGCCGCGCCGGGCGTCCTCGGCGTCGTAGAGCTGGTCGGCGACGGTCTCGAAGTCGTTCACGGTCCGCTTGGTCAGCGGCAGGACCTGCTCCGGCGTACAGATGAAGACGAAGTCGTCGCCGCCGATGTGGCCGAGGAAGATCGGCGGGCGCCCGGAGCCGGCGACCGCACGGTGCAGGCTGCCGGCCAGGGCCGTGATGAACTCGTCGCCGCGGTCGAAGCCGTAGACGTCGTTGACGCTCTTGAACCGGTCGATGTCGATGTAGCCGACCGCGTAGTCCTTGCCGGTCTTCATCCGGTCCACGATCTCGCGCCGCACCCGGGCGTTGCCGGGCAGGCCGGTCAGCGGGGAGACCTCCCGGAACTCCTTGTTGCGCCGCAGCGTCGACGAGACCCGGGCGATCAGCTCGGCGGTGTCGAACGGCTTGACCAGGTAGTCGTCGACGCCGGCGGTGAGGCCGACGACCTTGTCGACGGTCATGCCCTTGGCGGTCAGCATGATCACCGGCAGCGCCGAGGTGAGCGGCTCGGCGCGCAGCCGGCGGGTCAGCTCGACGCCGTTCATGTTCGGCATCATCCAGTCGACCACCGCGAGATCGGGGCGGCGGGTCTCCATCACCTCGAGGGCGTGCTGGCCGTCCCGGGCGCGCATCACCTCGAAACCGTGCACCTTGAGGTTGAAGGCCACGAAACTGGCGATGTCCTCGTCGTCGTCGACCACGAGAATCACGTCGGGCCGCTCCTCGGGATCCGCCACGGTCGCATCCACCTTGTGCCGGACCACCCCGGTGCTCATGCCGCGCCTGCCATCGCGCGCTCGGCGGCGGCGCGCAGCTTGCGGCACGCCTCCGCGGGGTCCTCGGCGCCGTAGACGGCGGTGCCCGCGACGAACGCGTCGGCACCCGCCGCGGCGGCCTGCTCGATGGTGTCGGCGGCGATGCCGCCGTCGACCTCGAGGCGCACCTGGAGATCCTTGGCGTTGATCCGGCGGCGCACGTCGCGCACCTTGTCGAGCATCTCCGGCATGAACTTCTGGCCGCCGAAGCCGGCCTTGATCGTCATGATCAGCAACGTGTCCAGGTGGGGCAGCAGCTCCAGGTAGGGCTCGACGGGCGTGTCACGGTCGATGGCCAGGCCCGCCTTGGCTCCCGCCGCGCGCAGCGTCCTGGCCAGCGCCACCGGGTTGTCGCACGCCTCCGCGTGGAACGTCACGTTGTAGGCGCCCGCCTCGGCGAACCCGGGCGCCCAGCGCTCCGGATCGGCGATCATCAGGTGCACGTCGAACGGGATGGTCGTGGCCTTGCGCAGGCTCTGCACGACCGGCAGCCCGATGGTCAGATTCGGGACGAAATGGTTGTCCATGACGTCCACGTGCACCCAGTCCGCGGCGCCCTCGATCTGGTGCACCGAGGTGGCGAGGTGCGCGAAATCCGCGGCCAGGATGCTGGGGGCGATGATCGGCGATGGCTCCACCGGTGAAGTGTATGGCCTGTTTGCCGTCACCCGGGATACTCATGTGGTTCCCGGGGAGGCTGGCATGCGACGGACGGTGGCCCTGCTGACGGTGCTGCTCGCCGCCGGCTGCTCGGCTCCGCCCCCGCCCGGCACCGACGGCGACCTGACCGACGGCTGGGCCACGCCGAGCACGCCGGCGCCGTTCCGCCCGGCCGCGGGCCGCTGCCACGAGACCCTGGCCACGACCGCCCCGCTGGACGAGTACCGGCCGGTCGACTGCGCCGAACTGCACGTCTCCGAGACCTTCCACGTGGGCACCCCGGCGGACGCCGACGTGGCCCCGGCCGCGGGGACACCGGGCGCGAAGGCGGCATACCGGGAATGCTCGGACGCCGCGACCGGCTTCCTCGGCGCCGGCTGGCGCGAGGCCCGGGTGGCGGTGCAGGTGGTGTGGCCGACCCGGGCCGGGTGGGCGGGCGGCGCCCGCTGGTTCCGCTGCGACGTCACCACCGCGGACCTCGACGGGCAGAGCCGCACCAGCCGCACCGGCAGCCTGGCCGGCGAGCTGTCACACCCGTCGCCGCTCCGGCTCGCCTGCTTCGATCCCAAGGTCGACGGCGGAACGGTGACGGCGATGACCGCCGTGCCGTGCAACACGGCGCACCGGGCCGAGTTCGCCGGGCTGTGGAACGCCCCCGACATCTCGTACTCGAAGCTGGAGTCCGACACCGAGCGCAGCGCCGCCGCCTGTCGCGGCACGATCGCCCGCTTCGCGGCGCTGCCGGACGACTCCGACCTGCAGTACCGCAGCGGCTGGATCTCCTACAACCCGACGCGCTCCGAATGGCTGTCCGGCGAGCGCCGGGTCCGCTGCTTCATCTACTTCGCCGAACGCACCTTCAGCCGCTCCCTGCGCAACGCCGGCCCCGGGACCCTGCCGATCAGGTGATCGACCGGCCCGTCAGCTCGTGCGGCGCAGCACCGCCAGGAACATCGCGTCGGTGCCGTGCCGGTGCGGCCACAGCTGCACCGTCGGGCCGGGCCCGAGCTTCGGCATGCCCGGCGGCAGCAGCGGACGGGCGTCCACGAAGTCCACCTCGACGCCGCTGCGGCGGGCGCCCTCGCTGACCGTCACCTGGGTCTCCACCATGTGCGGCGAGCAGGTCACGTAGGCGACCACCCCGCCCGGGCGGACCGCCCGCAGGGCCGCCACCAGCAGCTCCCGCTGCAGCCGGGTCAGCGGCGGCAGATCGGCCGGGGTGCGCCGCCAGCGCGACTCCGGCCGCCGGCGCAGCGAGCCCAGACCGGTGCAGGGCGCGTCGACCAGCACCCGGTCGAATCCCTCCTCCGGCAGGTCGGGGTCGCGCCCGACGGTGCGGCCGTCGGTCGGCAGCACCGTGACCGGAAGCCCGCCCGTGGCCTGCTCGACCAGCCGGGCCCGGTGGTCGGCGATCTCGACGGCGGTGACCTCCGCGCCGCGCAGCGCGGCGATCGAGCCGAGCAGGCCGGCCTTGCCGCCCGGTCCGGCGCACAGGTCGAGCCAGCGGTTGTCCTGGCCCTCGACCGGCGCGGCCAGCAGCGCCGCCGCGACCAGTTGCGAGCCCTCGTCCTGCACGTGCGCGCGGCCGTCCCGGATGGCGGGCAGGTCGCCCGGCGAGCCGCCGCCGAGGTAGACCGAGTACGGCGAGAACGCGCCCGGCACGCCGCCGACCTCATCGGCCAGGTCGACGGCCTCGACCCGGCCCGGCCGTGCGCACAGGTGCACGCCCGGCGGCTGGTTGTCCTCGATCAGCAGCCGGGCGGTGTCCTCCAGGTCGCCGCCGAGCGACTCCGCGAACGACCGGATGATCCACTCAGGGTGGTTGTGCACCACGGCGAGGTTGCCGACCGGGTTCTCCTCGTAGCTGGGCGCCAGCTTGATCAGCCAGTCGTCCAGGCTGGTCTCGGAGATCCCGCGCATGACAGCGTTGGCGAAGCCGGCCGCGCCCGGCGCGACCGAGCGCACCAGGTCGACGGTCTGATTCACCGCCGCGTGCGACGGCACCCGGGTGAACAGCAGCTGGTACGCACCCAGCCGCAACGCGTCCCGCGCGGGCGGATCGATGCGGGACACCTCCCGGCCGGCCGCGTCCGCGATGATCAGGTCGAGGGTGCCGAGCGTCCGCAGGGTGCCGTAGGTCAGCTCCGTGGCGAACGCGGCGTCCCGGCCGTGCAGGCGCGCCTCCCGCAGGATCTGGGACAGGACCAGGTTCGCGTACGCGTCGTCGCGATGCACCGCCGCGACCGCCTCGTACGCGGCCTGCCGGGCCGGGTCCGACGACGGGCGGCCGGCGCGCGGGGCCCGGCCGGAGCGGGCGTCCCGGTTCTGGTCCCGGCCGGAGCCGGGGCCGCCGGGGCGGCGCGGGCCGGCGTTGTGCGGCCGATCGGCGCTGTGCCGGCGGTCGGCGCCACGCGGCTGATCGGCTGGATTCGAATCTGTCACAGCAGGGTCTCCCCCGGGTTGAGGCGCAGGCCACGCGCCCAGTCGGAGGCCGACATCGGCTTCTTGCCGGCGGCACGGACCTCGCCGAGAATCACCGGTGTGGTCGCGGTGCCCACCAGCACCTGGGTGCGCTCGACGAGCAACTCCCCCGGCTGGAGGGTGGCGGTGTTGGCGACCGGGCGCACCGGTCCGAGCTTGAGCCGCTCGTCGCGCAGGGTCGTCCACGCGCCGGGCGCCGGGGTGCAGGCGCGGATGCGCCGGTCGACGGCGAACGCCGGATCGCCCCAGCGGATCCGGGCGTCGTCGACGGTGATCTTCGGCGCCATCGAGATGCCGTCGAGCGGCTGCGGGTGGGCCCGCGCGGTCTTCGCCTCGATCGCGTCGAGGACGGCGACGAGCAGGCCGGCGCCCTCGGTGGCCAGCCGGGCGAGCAGGTCGCCGGAGGTGTCGACGGGCCGGATCTGCTCGGTCAGGGTGCCGTAGACGGGACCGGTGTCGAGGCCCGCCTCGAGCTCGAACACGCTGGCACCGGTCACCTCGTCGCCGTGCAGGACGGCGTGCTGCACCGGGGCGGCGCCGCGCCAGGCGGGCAGCAGCGAGAAGTGCAGGTTGATCCAGCCGTACCTGGGGATCTCCAGCGCCGCGGGCGGAACCAGCGCGCCGTAGGCGACGACGGGCACGCAGTCCGGCGCGATCTCGCGCAGCCGCTCCTGGAACTCGGGCTCCCGCGGGCGCTGCGGGGTGAGCACCTCGATGCCGCGCTCATCGGCCCAGGCGCCGGCCGGTGAGCGCACCAGGTGGCGGCCCCGGCCCGCGGGGGCGTCGGGACGGGTCAGCACCGCGACGACCTCGTGCGCGGACGCGGCCAGCGCGTCGAGCGAGGGCACCGCGACCTCGGGGGTGCCGGCGAAGACGACTCGCATCAGCTCACCGCCCCAGGCCGAGGATGCCGCGGCCGTGCGGGCTCGCCTTGACCGTCGGCGGTGCGCCGGCGTCGTACCAGTCGGCGGCACGGATCTGCTTCATCGCGTCCTTACGTGCGGCGGCGTCAAGCCGGTCCAGGAAGAGCACCCCGTCGAGGTGGTCGGTCTCGTGCTGCACACAGCGCGACATCAGGCCGGTGCCGATCAGCCGGATCGGATCGCCGTGCTCGTTGAAGCCCTGCGCGACGACGTTCTGCCGGCGCTTGGTGTCGACGTAGACGCCGGGGATCGACAGGCAGCCCTCCGGCCCGTCCTGCTCCTCCTCATCGGGGAACGACAGCACCGGGTTGACGATGTGGCCGACCACGTCGTCGACGTCGAACGTGAACACCCGCAACCCCACGCCGAGCTGCGGCGCGGCCAGGCCGGCACCGCCCTGGTCCTGCATCGTCTCGGTCAGGTCCTTGACGAGCCTGCGCAGTTCCTTGTCGAAGTCGACGACCGCGTCGGCCTGCGTACGCAGCACCGGGTCGCCGAATAGACGGATGGGCTGGACGGTCACGCGGTGCCACTCCTGACGATCGACTCACACGGTTGTCGAGCCCTAGTCTACGGAGCCGGGAGAGACCGGCAGCGCCGCCCGTCCGCGCAGCGTGACCCGGTCACAACCGACCGCCGACCGACCCCCGGCGAGCCCCGGACAGCGGCGCCGGGAGC